>DATBGF010000489.1:0-4117 GCA_036558145.1 Acidimicrobiales bacterium | reverse complement strand
GTCGATGTGGATGAACTGCTTCGGCTTGACCGCCTTGGCGAGCCAGGCGGCGTCGACCTCCTGGAGGACGTAGTCGTCCCGGAACTCCGGCATCGGGGGGTTGGCGTCGTTCTTGGCCACGACCTACCCCTTCCTCACCAGGGGGCGGCCGTAACGGGACGCGGGCACCGGCGCCGGCGCCTTCTTGCCCCGGTCGTTCCAGACGGCCCACATCATGACCATCAGGCCGATGCCCACGCCGTAGATGAGCACGGCGACGATGTCGCGGATGGTCTGGTAGGTGACGGTGATCGGCTGCACCGGCGTCGGCCGGATCAGCAGGCGGTCGGGCGTCCAGCGCAGCTCACTGCCGGCGTAGGTCAGCCACACATGCGGGATGATGGCGTACCACCAGAGGAACATGAACATGGTGAACACGGCGGCCACCATCGCCTCGCCCCAGGACAGCGGCGCGCCCACAGGCCGGCGCCTGCCGAAGAGCAGGGCCGCGACGACACCGGCGATGCCGACCAGCAGGCTTGAGATCAAGGAGACCACGAGATAGCGACTCCCTCGTGAAATCGCTCACATAAACGTTACCTGACGCCGGGGGGCGGCAGTCCTCGGCAGGTTTAGCACGGGCGTGTTCATTCCTTCACATTCGCCCCAGGCCCCCTGGAGCACCCGTTCCCGGCTTGGTGGTGCCCTCGGGGACGTGCATAGAGTGACCGTCCGGAATCCCTCCGCGGAGGCTTGTAGTTGACCGAGATCCCCGAGCATCTTCTTAAGCGCTCCCGCGAGCGCCGAGCCGCCCTCGGACTGGGGGGTGGCGGCTCCGACGACGCACCGGCGTCGTCCGCCGCGCCCGCGGAATCGGTCCCGGCCACGACGGCGGCCGCCGCCACGCCCGCGCCGGCCACCCCGGCGCCGGTCGAGGCGCCCAAGCCGGAGCCGCCCCGGCCCGACCCGCCCTACATCCAGGCGGCCAAGCGGCGTAAGCGGATCCCGTTCTGGGCCCTGCCGGTCCTGGCGGCCCTGCCGCTCTGGGGCTACGTCTACGTCCGCACCCTGGAGCCGCCGCCCGCGGGCGCCGACGACCCCGTCGTGATGGGGGCCACGGTCTTCTCCGGCAACTGCGCCTCCTGCCACGGCGGCACCGGCGGCGGGATCGGCAACGCGCCGCAGCTGTCCGACGGCAAGGTGCTCGAGACCTTCACCGACTGGCGCGACCAGGCGGCCTGGGTGCGGCTCGGCACCAAGGACTGGCCGTCCGCCAACTACGGCGACACCGAGAAGCCGGTGGGCGGCAGCGGCGGCACCATGCCGAGCTGGACCACCCTCACCGACCAGCAGATCGCCGCGGTCGTCCTGCACGAGCGCCAGCTGTCCGGCGACGACATGGCCGAGACCAACCCCGACAACGCGGACATCTACGCGGTGGCCCGGGGTGAGAAGACGCTGGTCGACGCGGGCCTGGGCCCGGTGTCCGAAGCGGACGGCGTCACCGAGGCCGACCTCGGGGGCTGACCCCTACGGCCTGTCCTGCACGTCCGGTGTGCGGATCTCCGAGCCAGGGGCGTCGCTCGGCGTGCCGGGCCGACGCAGGAACCCACCAGCGGTTTCAATGTCGGCCCGGGGCGGCGAGCGGCGTCACCTGGCCGGAGAGGCGTGCGCCCGACTTGCAGGACAGGCCGTAGAATTCGGCCCCATGACCCCTGACCGCCACGACGTCCTCGTCATCGGCGGGGGTCCGGCCGGGAGCGCCGCCGGGTTCTGGCTGGCCAAGGCCGGCCACGACGTCTGCGTGCTGGAGCGCAAGGCCTTCCCGCGGGACAAGACCTGCGGCGACGGCCTGACCCCGCGGGCGGTGCACCAGATCCGGGACATGGGCCTCGAGCCCGACATCGCCGCGCACCACCATCGCCACGACGGGCTGCGGGCCGTCGCCCACGGGATCACGCTGGAGCTGGCCTGGCCCGAGCACCCGGTGTTCCCGAACTACGGCTACGTGGTGCGCCGGCGCGACCTCGACGCCCTCGTCGCCGACCACGCCGCCGGTGCCGGCGCCACCGTCCTGCCGTCCAGCGAGGCGATCCGCCCGCTGACCCGCGACGGGCTCGTGACCGGCGCGGTGGTGAAGGACAAGGTCAGCGGCGAGACCCGCGAGGTGCGGGCCCGCTACGTGATCGTGGCCGACGGCTCGCTGTCGCGCTTCGGGCGGGCGCTGGGCGCCAGCCGCAACAAGGCGTACCCCCAGGGCATCGCCATCCGGGGCTACTTCGAGAGCCCCATCTCGGCCGACCCGTGGATCGAGTCGTGCCTCGACGTCCACGACCGCGCCGGCCAGTCCATGCCCGGCTACGGCTGGATCTTCCCGCTGGGTGACGGGACCATCAACGTGGGCATCGGCCTGCTGTCGACGTTCAAGGGCTACAAGGACGTCAACACCACCCACCTCATGCACGAGTGGGCCGCCACCGCCCCCGAGCGCTGGGGCATCGACCCCGACGCCATGCTGGCCCCGCCCACCGGCGGGCGCCTGCCCATGGCCGGCTCGGTCAACCCCAAGGTCGGGCCCAACTGGCTCCTGGTGGGCGACGCCGCCGGGTCGATCAACCCGTTCAACGGCGAGGGCATCGACTACGCCTACGAGACGGCCCGCATGGCGGCCGACCTGATCGACGAGGCGCTCGTCACCGGCACCGGCACGCCCCTGTCGCAGTACACCGTGCGGCTGGAGGCGGAGTACGGGCTGTACTTCAAGGTCGCCCGCCACTTCGCCACGATCATCGGCCAGCCGGTGCTCATGCGGGAGCTGACCCGCATCGGCATGCGCTCCCGCTCGCTGATGGAGTGGGTGCTGCGCATCATGGCCAACCTGCTGCGCGAGGACGAGCTCGGCCCGGCCGAGGCCGCCTACCGGGCGGTGGCCCGGCTGGTCCGCCACATCCCCGAGCCCGCACCCGCCTGAGCGCGCCACCGGCGTCCGCCCGGGCCCGAAGGCAGTAGCGGACGCCGGTGCCAGGCGCTGTCAGATGGGCAGGCTCACTGGACGGTGAGCGTGGCCTTCATCGAGGGGTGGATCGTGCAGTGGAACGGGTACTCACCCGGCTCGTCGGGGACCTGGACGTCCACGGTCTCGCCGTTGGGGAGCGTCTCGTCGAAGGACCCGTCGTCGGCCGTGATGGTGTGGCCGGCTCCCGACTCGTTCTTGACGGCCAGGGTGCCGCCCGCGGCCGCGGTCACGTCGTCGAACTTGAACTCGGTGACGTCCAGCGAGCCTTCGCCACCGCCACCACCGCCGTTCGACTCGGCCTGTGTGGTCCCGGTCGTGCCGGCCGACGTGTCGTCGTCGTCATCGCCGCAGGCCGCCGCGCTCATCAGGATCGCGGCGATGGCGAGCCCGGCAGCTACACGCCGGGCGCGGGTGAATGGGCGAGCGTCGTTCATGTCTCCAGCCTCTCTGAGCTCCGGCGGCGCCGGGCAGTCAATGCTCGGCGCCTGGGACCGTTGCCTCGTCGTCTTCGGAAGCGTTGTCGACCGTAGTGCCGATCGGCACCGCCGTGCTGAGGGCCTTGTCGGTACCCGGTTCGGCCGTATCGTACGCATCGTCGTCGCTGCCCTCCGCCACGGGCTCGACCTCGGCGGCCTCGTCGTCGCCATCGGCCTCAGCCGGCGCGGCCTCCTCGTCGCCGTCGCCGTCGGCTTCGGCTTCGAGCGCAGCGGCCTCGTCCGCCTCCGCCTGGGCCTCGGCGAGGCTGGGCCGGACCTGCCAGAGGATCCACAGCCCGGCCGGGATCATCACGATGCACATCCACTGGGCGCCGGTCAGCCCGGCGATGCGCTCGTCGTTGACCCGGAGCGAGTCGCTCAGGAAGCGGACGATGCCGTAGTAGAGGACGAAGATCCCCGCGATCGTCCCCGGGACCAGCTCCTTGCCCCGGCGCCGGGCCAGCAGCACCATGCCGCCGAGGATGGCGAAGAGCAGGAACATGTAGAGCATCTCGTACAGCGCGGTGTTGTGGAACGAGGTGCCCACCAGCAGCGGCTGGTCGCCGAGGTTGGACTCCCGCACGGAGCCCCCGTCGTAGCGGGTGGCCAGGACGAAGTCGGACGTCCGCCCGAAGTGCTCGCCGAC
>DATBGF010000488.1:0-12873 GCA_036558145.1 Acidimicrobiales bacterium | reverse complement strand
ATCGCGGCCGACGTGCAGCTCACGGTCATCGTGGCCATCCCGCTGGCGATCGCGCTGGGAGCCCGCTCGCTGGTGCGGGGGCTGCGGGGCCGGGCGACGGCGCGCGACGTGGTCCTGGCCGCGGGTGGCATGACCGTGGCTTACATCACGCTGGCCAGCGTGCTGCTCGACGGGTTCGAGAACGCCCGCTTCCGGGCGCCGCTCGACCCGCTGCTCTACGGCCTGCTGATCGGCGGCGGGTTGGAGGCGGCGGCCCGCTGGTGGTCCGCCCGCCGGGCGCCGGACGAGCCGGTGGCCGAGCCGGCCGAGCCTGACTCGGAGCCGGACAAGGCGCTAACCTGACGGTCCGTCAGATCCGGGCGTTGCGGTCCGGGCCGAGGGAGGGAGGCCACGTGGCCGTCGTCGACGCATCCGCGCACCCAGCCGCGCTGCACCAGCAGCCGCTCATGCCCGACCTGCTGATCGCGGCCCTGAACCGCAACCTCGACAAGCCCGCGGTGTACCTGGGCGAGACCGTCCTCACCGCCCGCCAGGTGCGCGACGAGATCAGCCGCTACATGCAGGCCCTGGAGTCCAAGGGGCTGGGCCGGGGCAGCCCGGTGGCCGTGCTGGCGCTCAACCGGCCCGAGGTCCTCTTCAACATGGGCGCCGGCATGCTGACCGGCTGCCGGACCACGCCGCTGCACCCCATGGGCTCGCTCGACGACCACGCCTACGTCCTGGAGGACGCGGGCATCGAGACCCTGGTCTACGACCCCCAGTACTTCGGCGAGCGGGCCGCGGCGCTGGCCGAGCGGGTCCCCGGCCTCAAGAACCTGCTGGCGTTCGGCCCCACGGAGGCCGAAGGCGCCCACGACTACATCGCCCTGGCCTCGGGGTTCGAGCCCCGGCCGCTGCGGGCGCCGGACGTGGCCGCCGACGACATCCCCGGCCTGGCCTACACGGGCGGGACCACCGGCAAGCCCAAGGGGGTCATGGGCAGCTACCGCTCCGGCGCCACCATGACCCAGATCCAGATGACCGAGTGGGAGTGGCCCCCCGAGCCCCGGTTCCTGATGTGCACCCCGCTGAGCCACGCGGGCGCGGCGTTCTTCGTGCCGGTGCTGCTGCTGGGTGGGTCGCTGGTCGTGGTGCCCTACTTCGAGCCCGGGCTGGTGCTGGAGACCATCGAGCGCGAGCGGATCACCGCCACGATGCTGGTCCCCACGATGCTCTACATGCTGATGGACCACCCGGACTTCGCCACCCGGGACCTGTCCAGCCTGGAGACCGTGTACTACGGCGCCGCGGCCATGTCGCCCACCCGGCTGCGGGAGGCGATCGGCAAGCTCGGGCCCATCTTCTTCCAGTACTACGGCCAGGCCGAGGGGCCGATGACCCTCTGCGTGCTGCGCAAGGACGAGCACGACGTGGACGACCTCGACCGCCTGGCCACGTGCGGCCGGCCGGTCCCCTGGGTGCACGTCCGGCTGCTGGACGACGATTGCAACGAGGTGCCCCGGGGCGAGCCCGGCGAGATCTGCGTGCGGGGCCCGCTGGTCATGCGGGGCTACTGGAACAAGCCCGAGCAGACGGCGGAGGCCCTGGCCGGCGGCTGGCTCCACACCGGCGACATCGCCCGCGAGGACGAGGACGGCTTCTACACGATCGTCGACCGCAAGAAGGACATGATCGTGACCGGCGGGTTCAACGTCTTCCCCCGCGAGGTGGAGGACGTGATCTCGGCCCACCCGGCGGTGGCCAACGTGGCCGTCATCGGCGTTCCCGACGACCGCTGGGGCGAGGCGGTCAAGGCTGTCGTCGTCCTGCGCCCCGGCGCCTCGGCCGAGGCTGCCGAGCTGATCGACGCGGTGAAGGCGGCCAAGGGCTCGATCCAGGCCCCCAAGTCGGTCGACTTCGCCGACGAGATCCCGCTCAGCCCGCTGGGCAAGCCGGACAAGAAGGCCCTGCGCGCCCGCTACTGGGAGGGCACGGACCGCCAGGTCAACTAGTCACTGCCCCCGCTTGCGCCTGAACCCGGCCTCCAGGTCGACGAGGGCGAACGGGCCGGTGGGCCCGCCGGTGGCGTAGCCGTACAAGGCGGCGGTGAACACGCCGCCGAGCGCGCCGCCGAGGGCCAGGGTGGCCGAGAGCAGGCCGACGCCCACCACCGCCGCGGCGGTGACGGACACCGTGGCCAGCACCCCCACGCCCAGGCCGCCCACCGCCAGGAAGACGATGCCGACGACGCCCAGACCGAGCGAGCCGGCGGTCGCCTCGCCCCAGCGCTGACGCACGAGGCCGGCGCTGCGGCGGATGCCGGTGCCCACCGACGCCCGCTCGACCACGATGACCGGGACGACGAAGAAGGTGCCGACCGCCCAGGCCAGGCCGAGGATCCACCGGACGATGGGCCCGCCGATCTTGAGGCGGTCGGCCACGACCTGCATCACCACGCCGACCACCAGCGACAGGGTGGTCCACCAGAACAGCGACGGCAGGCAGGCGAGGGCGCGGCGGAACCCGTCGGCGACCGTGGCCGGCCGGCCCGCCATGCGCTCGTAGGCGGTGGCGATCACCACCGCATTGCAGAAGACGGTGACGTAGCTGCCCACCCCCAGGAGCGGGAGCAGCAGCAGGTTGCGAGGCCACTCGAAGTCGTGAGCGGTGGGGAGGCCGCCGAGCACGAGGTACCCGGCGCCGATCGTGAGCACGGCGCTGGCCACGACCCCGGCGGCCATCACCGCGACGAGCACGGGCGTGTCGCGCACGACCTGCCAGCTGTTGGTGAGGATGCGGAGCCCGCGGCCGCCCGACGTCATGGCGGGAGCGTACCCGCCGAAGCGAACGTCAGTTCCGCGGGCCGATGACACCTTCGTGAAGAGTCAGTGCCACATGTGACGACGACGGCTCCTCCAGCACCCGGGACAGGGGAGCGTCGAGCAGGCACAGGTCGGCGGGAGCTCCCACGGAGACCCGGCGGAGCATGCCGCCCGGCGCCTCGGGGGAGGTCAGGAACAGGGCCAGGGCCCGCTCGGGGGCCACGGCCTCCCGCACGCCCAGGGGGGCGCCGTCGAGCGTGCGACGCTCGATGGCGGTGGCGATGGCGCGCCACGGGTCCGGGTGGCCGAACGGCGCGTCGGTGCTGCCGCCCACCGGGATGCCCGCCTCGATCAGGCTGCGGCACGGGTACAGGTGGGGCAGGTCGCCGGGGTGGACCTCGGCCAGGTAGCGGTCGCCCCGCTCCAGGACGAAGCCGGGCTGGGTGACGACCACCAGGCCGTGGGCGGCCACCCGGGCCCGCAGGTCGGGGGGCACCACGGAGCCGTGCTCGATGCGGTCGCCGGCCAGCACGCCCGCCTCGTCCCACGCGGCCAGGGCCAGCGCCAGGCCCGGGCGGGTCACGCAGTGCACCGCCACCGGCCGGCCGGTCTCGTGCGCGGCTCCGATCCAGCGGACCAGGTCGGCGTGCTCGGGCTGCGCGTAGTCCGCCACCACCAGCTTGACCGGGCCGCGGGCCAGCGGCCCCGGGGGCGACGCCGTGGCGAGCCGGGGGCCACCGGTCACCGTGATCCGCTGGGGGAGGTCGCCCCGGGTGGCGGCCGCGGCCACCGGGGCCAGGTCGTCCAGCGACATCGCCGGCGTCGCGTCCGTCACACCCGTCACGCCGTAGCGGGACAGGCGCCGGCCCACGGCGGCCAGGTCCGGCGCCGGGGCCGGTGGCATCCGGTCGCCGAGCCAGCGGTCCAGTCCCCGCAGGCGACCGGTCACCCGCCCGGCGTCGTCGCGCTCGACCCCGGGGCGGTCCGCATGCTCGCCGCCGCCGTCGAGCCCGACCGCGGCCAGGGCCCGGCTGTTCAGCACCCACTCGGCGCCCGAGCGGTGCTGCACCCGCACCGGCCGGGTCTCGACCAGCGCGTCCAGCCGCCAGCGGTCGAGCGGGCCGGACACCGACTCGTGGTAGCCGATCGCGCCCAGCCACTCGCCCTCGCGGAGCGCCGTGTCCGCCCGGCGCAACGCGGTCGTCAGCTGATCGCCGTCGTTCACCGCGGGCGGCCCGACGAACGGCGCCCGCTCCGCCGCGGCCAGGGCCACGAGATGGATGTGGTGGTCGTGCAGTCCCGGCAGCAGCGCGCCGCGGCCGCCGTCCACCAGCTCGTCGCCGGGCGCGGGGTCGAGGGGCCGGCCGATGGCCGCGATGGTGCCGTCGCTCGTCCGCACGTCGACGAGGCGGCCCTCGACGACGACATCTCGCAACAGCAGGCTCACGCGGCGCCCCCCCGGGTCCGCCCACGACGGCGATGAGCGTACTTCGGGTGGGATACCCCGCCGGAGCGGGCCTACGCGGTGGGTACCGCCGGGAAGGCGTTCTGGACGAGCATCGTGAACTGGGCCGGGAACCAGCGCCCGGCGTGCGGCGCGTTCGGCAGCGCGTTGGTCGGGAAGGCGGTGTTGTAGCGGTTCTGGGCGTTCGGGTCGCACATGGCGTCGAAGCCCTTGGCGGGATCGTCCGGATCGACCACGCCGGCCTGCGACACGCCGTCCGACTCGCCCGGCGGCTTCACCCACACGAAGGCGTCGATGCCGGGCGTCCCCGTGTTGGCGGTGGGCCGCACGCCCAGCCCCGCGCCGGACTGGTTGCACCAGCCGCCGCGGTGGGGGCGCCGGTCGATCCGGCTCTGGTTCACGTAGGTGTTGAGGTCGGTCGACGTGGACACGGCCGTGGGCCGCGCCGCGCCGCCCCACCCGTTGCGGGAGGTGTCGATCAGCATCCCGCAGCCGGTGCAGCCCCGGGCCACGAACGCGCTCTGCAGGTTGGTGGCGAAGTCCCGCTCGTCGAAGCGCGGGTTGAACTCGTAGAACGTCGACGACAGCAGCTGCCCGTTGCCCACCTGGAGGTTCGGGTTGGGCAGGAACACCTCGTCGGTCGGCGTGTAGTTGGCGGTGTTGGTGATGAAGCCGTGGATCTTGTCGTAGCCCGGGCCGCCCTGGCCGGTCGCCAGCACCTGGTCGAACACCTGGAGCGCGCCGTCGAAGTTGTTGGGCCAGCCCAGCCAGCCCGAGTGCGCGATGTCGAGGTACAGGTAGGTGTTCGACAGCGAGCTCAGCTGGCTCACCGCGTAGCGGACACCGTCACGGTAGGCGCCCGTCTGCTGGGCCTCCTGGCACTTGGCCGAGGCCTGGGCGCCGCTCACGTTGGTCACCAGGTTGGGCAGCGAGTCGGGCTCGATGATGAGCACGACGCGCAGGTTGGCGTACGCCGCCCGGCTCAGGATCGACCGGATCGGGTCGATGTACTCGGTGCGGTAGCGGGCGAGGCCGTTCTGGGCGATGAGCAGCTCGCCGTTGGAGGCCAGCGCCGCGCAGTCCCGGTTGGGCAGGTCGTAGACGACGATCTCGATGGCCACGGGCGCGGTGCCGTTGGCGCTGTCCTGGGCCACGGCCCCGTCGAGGTGCTCGACCAGGCCGGGTGCGTTGTTGGGCGGGTCGATGGCGGCGATGCGGTCCATCCACACCGCGGTCGAGGACTGGCCCACCACGCGCATCTGGGCGCCGAGCGTGCCGCCGGTGGAGGTGGCCAGCTGGTTGACCTGGTTCTGCCACAGCGGGTTGACGTAGCCGGTGGCCCCGGCGAAGGGGTTGTCGACCTTGCCGTTGCCCCCGCCTCCGCCCTGGATCATGAAGGCCACGCCGGCGGACGTGGTGCTGGCCGCGGGGCTCGCGTTGTCGAAGGCCCGGGCGGTGGCCGTGTGGCTGCCGGCGGCCAGGTTGGTGGCGCTGGCGGTGTAGGGCGAGGTGGTGTCGGTGCCGACCAGCGCGCCGTCGACCAGGAACTCGACCCGGTTGATGGTGCCGTCGGGATCGGACGCGGTGGCGGCCAGCGGGACGGCGGCGCCGGCGGCGAAGCTCTGGCCGGAGGAGGGACTGGTCAGGCTGACCACCGGCGCCTGGTTGCCGCCTCCGCCGCCCTGGACGATGAACGTCACGTTGCCGGTCGTGGTGGTGAGCGCGGGGTTGCCGTTGTCGACCGCGCGGGCGGCCGCGGTGTGGTTGCCGGCCGCGAGGTTGGTGGCGCTGGCGCTGTAGGGCGACGTGGTGTCGGTGGCGACCACGGCCCCGTCGACCAGGAACTCGACGCGGGCCACGGCGCCGCCGGGGTCGGCGGCGTTGGCCGCCAGCGGGACGGCCGCTCCGGCCGCGAAGGACTGGTTGGGCGTCGGGCTGGTCAGGCTCACGGTCGGCGCCTGGTTGCCCCCGCCCCCGCCGCCGTTGCCGGTGCAGGAGAACGTGGGAGGCGTGAAGGTGCCGGTCCAGCGGCCGTTGTACCCGATGCTGGTGGAGGCGCCCGTGGCGAGGTTGGTGTTCCAGTCGAGCGGGGTGGCGGTGAGCGTGCTGCCGGAGGCGACCCAGTTGGCGGACCAGCCCTGGCCGAGGCTCTGGCCCGCGGGCAGGGTCGAGGTGACCGTCCAGCCGGAGATGGGGTCACCCGTGTTGGTCACGGTGAGGTTGGCGGTGTACCCGCCCACGCCGGGCGACTCGGTCCAGGGCGAGGCCTGGACGGTCGCCGTGCACGTGACGGCGGCGGCGGTGGGGGTGGTGGAGGCGACGATCGCGGCGAGCGAGAGCGCTCCCACGGCCAGCCAGTGAGCAAGCTTCATCCGACGACCTCCTGCGGCCCGAGGTCCGTCCACCCTGCTTGGCAGCTTGGCGGCCTGGACACAATCTGTCAACGGTCCGCTACTTAGCGAGTTGTCAAGTTACTGCCGGGTCAATCCACCTAAGATGAGGGAGGTGGCGCAGAGCGTGGGGAGCGGCCAGCGGGAACAGCGGCGACTGCAGCGCCAGGACCTCGGTCGCAACCAGCTGCTCGACGCGGCCGAGGAGGTGTTCGGGCGCAAGGGCTTCCACGAGGCGACCCTCAAGGAGGTCGCCGAGATCGCCGAGTTCGCGGTGGGCTCGGTGTACTCGTTCTTCGACAGCAAGGACGACCTGTTCCGCCAGATCTTCGTGCGGCGCAGCGCCCAGTTCGATCCCGCGCTCCGGGCCGCGCTCGACCCGCGGCACGGGACCTCCCTCGACCAGCTCCACCGGCTGGTCGACGTCCAGGTGCTCTTCTTCCGGGAGTACCCGCGCTTCGGGCGGCTCTACCTGCGCTACGCCAACGCCACCACCATGTGGGTGGAGCGGTCCATCGACCCCGAGCTGACCGCCAGCTACCGCGAGTGGCAGAACCTCGTCGCCGACGTGTTCGCGCGCGGTCAGGCCGCAGGCGAGATCCGGGCGGGCGACCCGACCGTGCTGAGGACCCTGTTCGACGGCATCGTGGCGTCGTACCAGGCGAGCGATCCCGCCGTCCTGTCCTCCGATCCCGACCCGGGCGAGGCCTTTCCCCTCGCCGACCTGCACGATCTCATAGAGATGGCGTTCCGGGCCTGAGCTCCCGTCATACTGGACGATCGCGCGGGTAGCTGGAGGTCACGCATGGACGCGCAGCCCGACATTCAGCCGGACACGACCGGATCGCCCGCGGCGGAGCGCCTGGCCGGTCGCTACGAGCTCGGTGAGCCCCTCGGCAAGGGCCGCTCCACCGTGTACCGGGCCACCGACGTCCGCCTGCAGCGCCCGGTGGCGGTCAAGCAGGTGGTGCTGGCCGCCGGCCAGGAGGACGCCGAGCGGGTCCGCTCCCGGGCGATGCGGGAGGCGCAGGCCGCCGCCCGGCTCAACAACCCCAGCGTCGTCACGGTCTACGACGTCGTGGAGGAGGCCGGCTCGATCTGGCTGGTCATGGAGCTGGTCGAGGCGCCGAGCCTGGCCCAGATCGTGGCGGAGGAGGGACCGCTGAGCCACGACCGGGCCGCGGCGGTGGGCCTGGATGTGCTCGCCGCGCTCGAGGCCGCCCACGCCGTGGGGATCGTCCACCGTGACGTGAAGCCGGCCAACGTGCTCGTCGCCGCGGGCGACCGGGCCAAGCTGACCGACTTCGGCGTCGCCACCATCCGCGACGACTCCCGGCTCACGGCCACCGGGCTGATCGTGGGCTCGCCCTCGTACATGGCGCCCGAGCAGGCCAAGGGCGACCTCGTGGGGCCGGCCACCGACCTGTGGGCGCTGGGGGCGCTGCTGTACTTCGCCACGGAGGGCGAGCCGCCGTTCCAGGGCGACTCGGCGCTGGCCACGGCGTCGGCCGTCGTCCACGGCACCCCCCGGCCCGCTCAGAAGGCGGGCGCGCTGACTGTGATCGTGTCCCGGCTGCTGACCAAGGACCCCGCCAACCGCGCCACGCGCGCCGAGATCCGCGCCGCACTCAACCGGGCCGCCCGCACCAGGCGGGGGCGCACCCGCACCACCGCCCCGGCCGACGCCACCGCCGTCCTCCCCGCCTCCGCCCCGACCTCGCCCGAGCAGGCCGGCCAGCCCGTCTCCACCTCGACCTCGCCGGAGCAGGCCGACGTCCTCCGTTCGCCCGTCCTGCCCGCCGGCCCGACCGCCCGGGCGGGAGCGACGCCGCCGGGCGGGAGTCCCGCGGTGTCCCCGAGGCGCGAGATGCCGCCGCGGTCCCGGCTGATGCTGCTGGTGGCGGCGGCGATCGTGCTGCTGCTGGGCGTGGCCGCCGTCGGCGCGCTGACCCGGGACGACGGCGGCGACGGCGACGACCAGGCCTCCTCTCCGCCGTCCAGCGAGGCGTCTGCCTCGGAGACGACGCCGTCCACCGCGCCGCCCGAGTCCACGACGTCGACCACCGCCGCCACGACGACAACCGCACCCGCCACGGCCCCGGGCGTTCCCGCGGGCTGGACGGCGTACCAGGACCCGAGCGGGCGCTACCGCATCGCCTACCCCGCGGGCTGGGAGGTCGTCCCGGCCGGTGGGTCGCTCACCGACTTCCGGGACCCCGCCACCGGGGCCAAGCTGCGGGTCGACTGGACCGACACGCCCGGGGCCGATCCCGCCCAGGCCTGGCGCGACCTGGCCGCCAGCTTCGGGCCCGCCCACGACAACTACCAGGAGATCGGCATCGGGCCCACCAGCTACCGGGACTACAACGCCGCTCTCTGGGAGTTCCGCTACGGATCGAGCCCGCTCATCCACGCCACCAACCTCGGCTTCGTGACCGGGGGCCGGGGCTACGCCCTGCTGTTCACCGCCCCCGAGGACCAGTGGGCCGCCAGCCAGGCCACCGCCGACCAGTTCCGCCAGGCCTTCCAGCCGGGGGCCGGGTGACCCTGCGGGTCATCGGGGCCGGCTTCGGCCGCACCGGCACGCTCTCGCTGCGCCGGGCGCTGGACGACCTCGGCTACGGCCCCACCTACCACGGTGAGGACGTGCTGTGGCACTGGTCCCACGTGGCCAAGTGGCACAGCTACGCCACGACCGGCGCGATCGACTGGGACGACCTGTTCGCGGGCTACGGCGCCGCGGTCGACTTCCCGGTGGCGTGCGCGTGGCGGGACCTGGCCGCCCACTACCCCGAGGCCAAGGTCGTGCTGAGCGTGCGCGACCCGGGCAGGTGGTGGGACAGCGTGCGCGCCACCGTGTACCCGGCCCGCACCATGCTGCCCGCCTGGGTCCCCCGGATGCTGGGGCCCACCCGCGAGTACCTGGAGATGACCGACCGGCTGATCTGGGACGGCCTGTTCGGCGGCCGGTTCGAGGACCGCGAGCACGCCACCCGGGTCTTCGAGGACCACGTCGCCGAGGTCGAGGCGTCGCTCCCGCCCGAGCGCCTGCTCGTGTTCGACGTGGCCGAGGGGTGGGGCCCGCTGTGCCGGTTCCTGGGCGTGTCCCCGCCGCCGGAGCCGTTCCCGCGGCTCAACGACACCGCCAAGATGCGGCGCTGGATCTCGACCACGCGGGTGGCGACCCGGGTCGGACCCGCGCTGGCGGGGGCCGCCGCCGCGGCCTACGGCACGCTGCGGGTCAGCCCCCGGCGGCGGCCTGTTCCCGCAGGACGTACTTGAGCACCTTGCCGGTGGCGTTGAGCGGCAGCGCGTCGACCACCGTCACGCTGCGCGGCGCCTTGTAGTTGGCCATCGCCTCGCGGCACCACGCGACGAGCTCGGACTCGTCCACCGTGGCGCCGGCCCGGGGCACGACGTAGGCCCGGCCCACCTCGCCCAGCCGGGCGTCGGGCACGCCGATCACCGCCACCTGGCCGACCGCGGGGTGGGTCATCATCACGTTCTCGATCTCGGCCGGGTAGGCGTTGAACCCGCCGACCACGAACATGTCCTTGATGCGGTCGGTGATGGTCAGGTTGCCGGCCTCGTCGAAGACGCCCACGTCGCCCGTGTGCAGCCAGCCGGCGGCGTCGATGGCCTCGGCGGTGGCCGCCGGGTCGCCGTAGTAGCCGGCCATGAGGTTGTAGCCCCGCACGAGCACCTCGCCCGGCTCGCCCGGGGGCACCTCCTTGCCGTCGCCGTCGACCGCCCGCACCTCGACGTCGGGGATGGCCCGGCCCGCGGTGCGGGCGATGGTCTCGGGGTCGTCGGTGTGGCGGCACATGGTGGCGATGCCGGTCGACTCGGTGAGCCCGTAGCCGGTGACGATCGTGCGGAAGGTCAGCTCCGAGCGCATGCGCCGGATCATCTCGACCGGCACGGTGGCCGCGCCGGTCACCGCCAGCCGCAGCGTGGACAGGTCGTAGGTGGCGAGGTCGGGGTGGTCGAGGATGGTCTGGTAGATCGCCGGTGCCCCCGGGAGCATGCTGATCCGCTCCTCGTCGACCCGGCGCATCACGCTGGGCACGTCGAACACCGGGTGGGGGACGATGGTCGCGCCGGTGACGAGGCAGGCGATGATCCCGGCGTTGAGCCCGAAGGCGTGGAAGAACGGGTTCACGATGAGGTAGCGGTCGCCCTCTTGCAGGCCCACGACCGCGCACCAGTCCGAGAAGGCCCGCACCGAGGCCCCGTGGCGGAGCATGGCGCCCTTGGGCGCCCCGGTCGTGCCCGACGTGAAGATGATCGTGCTGACGTCGTCGGGCGTGAGGGCCGCGGCCCGGGCCGCGGTCTCGGCGGGATCGACGCCGGCGCCCGCGGCCAGGAAGTCGTCCCAGCCGGTGGCGCCCTCGGGCACCGGCCCGGCCAGGACGACGGTGCGCTCGAGGCACTCGGGCACGCCCGCGGTGGCGAGCATGGCCACATAGTCGGTGTCGAGGAAGTCGGTCACCGTCACCAGCAGCCGGGCCTCGGCGGTGCGGATGACGTGGGCGCCCTCGGCCCCCTTGAACCGGGTGTTCACGGTCACGACGACGGCCCCGGCCCGGAAGGCCCCCAGCGCCGCGACGATCCAGTTCCCGGAGTTCGGGGCCCACACGGCCACCCGGTCGCCCGGCTCGATGCCCGCGGCCACGAACGCCCGTGCCGACGCGTCGGCCGCCTCCGCCAGGGCGGCGAAGCACAGCCGCCGGTCCCCGTCCACCAGCCCCTCGGCGTCCCCGAACCGCTCGGCGGCCCGCTCGACGACCGCGGGGATCGTCGTCGCCCGATAGTCGACCTCACCCATATCTGACAGTGTGTCAGATCCGTGCTGTCACTCGCCGGTGGCGCCGTCGATGCTCTCGCGCAACAGGTCGGCGTGGCCGTTGTGGCGGGCGGTCTCCTCCAGCATGTGCAGCATGATCCAGCGCAGGCTGACGGCCCGACCGTCGCTGAACGTGCGCACGGCCAGCCCCTCCGGGTCGCCCACCTCGGCCACGGCCACCCGGCTCCGCTCGCAGGACTCGGCGTACAGCCCGACGAGGTAGCCCGGGTCGTCGTCGGGGGCGGTGTGGAACTCCCAGTCCCGGTCGTCGTCCCACGGCGCCGACGCCCACGGCTCGGGATCGTCCCGCCCCATGAGGATGCCGGTGAACCAGTGGTCCTCGACCAGCGCCAGGTGCTTCACCAACCCGGCCAGCGTCAACTCCGACGCCCCCACCGTCGCCCGCCAGCCATCCCGGT
Organism: Acidimicrobiales bacterium; assembly: GCA_036558145.1. GTDB lineage: Bacteria > Actinomycetota > Acidimicrobiia > Acidimicrobiales > VFJN01 > ZC4RG19. Next base: position 952 of record DATBGF010000488.1, on the reverse strand, counting down.
CCAGCCCTTCGACCTTCCCCACCAGCGTGGCCCGGTGGTAGTCGAGATACTGCCCCAGCATCGCCAGCTCGTTCGTGACCGGCTCCGGATCATTGCGCTCCATCGCCCGACCGTAGGGGCTGCGTCACGGACGCGGGGTACAAAAGGAGAGGAGCCGAGTTCAAGGAGGAACCATGGCCGATGTGAACCCGATCCCCGAGGACTACCCCCAGGTGATCCCCTATCTCACCGTCGACGATGCCGCCGCGGCCATCAAGTTCTACACGGACGTGTTCGGGGGCACCGAGCACATGCGCATGGACGGGCCGCCCGGCAAGATCGCCCACGCCGAGGTGGCGGTCGGCCGGGGGATGATCATGCTGGCGGACGAGATGCCCGAAGCGGGCAACCAGAGCCCGCGGGCCGTCGGGGGCACGCCGGTGACCGTGATGGTCTACGTCGAGGACGTGGACGCGGCGTACGGCCGGGCGCTGGCGGCCGGGGCCAAGGAGCTGCGGCCGCTGGAGAACCAGTTCTACGGCGATCGCTCCGGCAGCTTCGAGGACCCGTTCGGCCACATCTGGTTCGTCGCCTCGCACGTCGAGGACGTGTCCGAGGAGGAGATGGAGCGCCGGGCCTCCGAGGCCATGGGCGGCCCTCCGTCCTAGAAGCGATGGCGGGCCCAGGCGTCGGCGATCTGGTCCCGGGGATCGCCCAGGCTGCGCATGGGCACGCCGGCCACGAGCAGCTCGCTCCAGATGCGGTTGCACTCCAACCGCACGAGTGAGCGGCTGATGCCGAGGGTCTCGGCCACCTGCTGGTGCGACGCGGGTGGCCGGCCCTTGGCCAGCGGGGCGATGTAGGCGTCGAGCACCTCGCGCTGGCGGGCCGTGAGGCTCGGCCGGGCGCCGGTCGGGGGCTCCGGGCTGTCGGGATCGCCGGCCGCCACCACCCGGGTCGGGTTGTGGGCCGA
>DATBGF010000487.1:0-10126 GCA_036558145.1 Acidimicrobiales bacterium | reverse complement strand
CCCCGCCTCCGCCAGGGCCTCGGCCCAACTGGCCCGGCGCTCCACCAGTCCTCGGTAGGTCATGAGCAACCGGGGCCGGTTCATGGCCAGCACGCCTATGATCCGGTCGCCCCGGCGGTACAGGGCCACGAAGCGCCGCTCGGCCGGGTCGCCGTCGACCACCCGCACCTCGTCCGCGCCCGACGACCGGCCCGCGAGCTGGATCTTGCGGTCGTACTGGTCGGACCAGAACCACGGGACCGGGTCGTACGGCTCGTGCGCCCCGGCGGGATCGGGAGCGGTCCCGGCCAGGTCGGCCAGGAGGCGCCGGGCTGCGTGCTCGCCCATGGTGATGGCATTGTCCCAGTGCTCGACCCGCATGAGCTCGCGGAAGCGGTGGCTCGGCCAGCGGGCCACGTCGCCCGCGGCCACGATGCCCGGCGCCACCCAGGTGGACGCGTCGCACACCACGCCGTCGTCGAGCGCCAGCCCCGAGCCCTCCAGCCAGCCGGTGTTGGGGGTGACCCCGATGCCCACCACGACCAGGTCGGCGTCGAGGCCGTCGCCGTCGGCCAGGCGGATCCGCTCGACGCGGCCACCGGCACCCGCCTCGAAGCCGGCCACGCCCGTGCCCAGGCGGACCTCGACCCCGTGGTCGAGGTGCAGCTCACCGAGCGCGGCGCCCATCTCGTCCCCCAGCGCCCGCCCCAGCGGCACGGGCAGGGCCTCCAGCACGGTGACCTCGTGGCCCCGCGTGCGGCAGGTGGCGGCCACCTCGCTGCCGATGAACCCCGCCCCCACCACCACGACCCGGCTCGGGCTCGCGTCGAGCGCGGCCCGGATCGCCTCGCAGTCGTCCAGCGTGCGCAGGGTGTAGGCGCCGGTCAGGCCCTCGGTGCCCGGCAGCTCCCGGGGAGCGGCGCCGGTGGCGATGACCAGCCCGTCGTAGCCCAGGCGCTCCCCGCCGACCAGCGTGACCTCCCGGGCCGCGGGGTCGAGGGCGGTGGCCCGCTGCCCCAGCCGCCAGTCCAGCGCCAGGCCGTCGAGCCCGCCGTCGGCGGACACGGCCAGCGCGATCCGCTCGGGCCCCCAGGTGCCGGCCAGGACCTGCTTGGACAGCGGCGGCCGGTCGTACGGCTGGTGGGGCTCGTCGCCCACGACCGTGATCGTCCCGTCGAAGCCCCGGGCCCGCAGCTCCTCCGCCGCCCGCAGCCCGGCCAGCGAGGCACCGACGACGACGACCCGCTGTGTCACTCTTCGACGATGCTGATGGCCGCCTTGGGGCAGCGGCGGACCGCCTCGTCCACCTTGGCGCGCAGCGCGTCGGGCGGCGTCTCGTCCAGGACGTAGAGGAAGTCGTCGTCCCGGACCTCGAACACCTCGGGCGCCGCCTCCATGCAGCGGGCATTGCTCTCACACAGGTCGAAGTCGACCACAACGCGGTAGCCCATGGGGCCTTCCCTTCCTCGAATGCGCCTGACCGGGGAAAGCTAGTCCCGGTAGCTTCGGCGGATCATGACCGGCCCCACCCGCGGCGAGACCGAGATGAGCCTGCGGGACGCGCGGCGGGTCGCGCTGGCCGCCCAGGGCTTCACCGATCCCCGTCCCACCGGACGGGCCGACCGCCGCCACTTCCGCCGCGTGCTCGACCGGCTGGCGACCGTGCAGATCGACTCGGTCAACGTGCTCACCCGCAGCCACGAGCTCGTGTTCTTCGCCCGCCTGGGCGCCTACGACCGCGACGCGCTGACCCGCTGGCTGTGGCAGAGCCGCGAGGTCTTCGAGTACTGGGGCCACGAGGCCTCGCTGCATCCCGTCGAGCGCTACCCGCTGCTGCGCTGGCGCATGGCCGGGGCGCACGCCTGGGGTGGGGTGCGGCGCAGCGTCCAGGACAGCCCGGAGCTGGTGGCGGCGGCGCTCGACGAGATCACCGAGCGGGGCCCGCTGCCCATCGGCGAGATGGACGTGAACCGCCGGGCGCCCCGCCGCGAAGGCAGCTGGTGGGGCTGGGGCGACGGCAAGCGGGTCGTGGAGCACCTCTTCCACACGGGCGAGGTCACCGCGGTGCGCCGCAACGGCTTCACCCGCTACTACATGCTGCCGTCGCAGTGGCTGCCCGCCGACCTGCTGGCCGCCGAGCCGCCGCCCCACGACGAGGCCCGCAAGGACCTGCTGCTGGTCGCCGCGGCCGCCCACGGGATCGGCACGGCCCGCGACCTGGCCGACTACTACCGCCTCAACGTCCCCGCGGCCCGCCCGCTGGTGGCCGAGCTGGCCGCCGAGGGGGCGCTGGTCCCGGTGAAGGTGGAGGGCTGGAAGGAGCCCGGCTACCTGCACCCCGACGCCCGCCTGCCCCGGCGCCGGATCCGGGCCCGCGCCCTGCTGTCGCCGTTCGACTCGCTGATCTGGGAGCGCACCCGCACCACCCGCCTCTGGGACATGCACTACCGCATCGAGATCTACGTCCCCGAGCCCAAGCGGGTACACGGCTACTACGTGCTGCCGTTCCTGCTGGACGAGGCGCTGGTGGCCCGGGTCGACCTCAAGGCCGATCGCCAGGCCGGTGTGCTGCGGGTGCGCTCGGCGTGGGCCGAGCCGGGGGTAGCGGACGATCGGGACCGGGTCAGCGCCGAGCTGGCCGCAGAACTCGGCGCCATGGCCGAGTGGCTGGGCCTGGCACAGGGGGTCGCGGTGGAGCCGCGTGGCGACCTCGCGCCGGACCTCGCCATCGCCGTCGGCTAGGCGTCCGGGCGAGCGGACCGGGCGCTCGCCACAGCCCAACTGTCCGCGATTTGGCGGCCGACCAGCAGCTCACCAGCGAGCCCTGCAAGCAACACGGCAAGTCTGGACCAGGATCGGCGGGGGTACTCCCCTGCCATGCTGTTCATCCTTTGGCTCATAGCGGCTGCGCTGGTCATCTTCGGCATCATCCGCATCGTGCAGGGCGAGATCCTCCTTGGGATCGTCCTGATCATCGTGGGCTGCCTCGTCGGCCCGGGCGGCGTCTCCATCTTCTCCGCCCTACTCGTCTAGCGACGCCAACCGCACGGCGGTGGGTGGCAGCATGGCGCCATGCTCCCCACATGGGACCTGACCAGCCTGTTCCCCACCGTCGACGGCCCCGAGGTCTCGGCCGCGGAAGCGGCCCTGGCCTCCGGGGTCGACGGGTTGGGTGAGCTGTTCGACCGCTACGGCATCCGGGGCGGCGAGGGCTCCGCCGAGGCCACCGGCTTCGACGAGGCCCTGGCGGCCCTGAACGACGTGCTGGACCGCTTCTCCCGGCTGCACAGCTTCGCCTACGGGCACGTCAGCACCGACGCCGGCGACGAGGCCGCCCAGGCGCTGCTGTCCCGCCTGCTCTCCCTCGACGCCCGCATCTCGACGCTGCGGACCCGCTTCGACGCCTGGCTGGGCCGGCTCGACGTGGACGCCCTCGTGGCCGCCAGCCCCGCGGCCGCGACCCACGCCTGGCCGCTGCGCAAGGCCGCCCGCCGCGCCGACCACCAGATGGACGAGCTGGAGGAGGCGCTGGCCGCCGAGCTCGGCCTCACCGGCAGCACCGCCTGGAACCGGCTGTACGGCGACGTGACCGCCGGGATCACCGCCACCGTCGAGCGCCCCGGCGGTCCCGCCGAGGAGCTGCCCATCTTCGCGGTGCGCGGCCTGGCCACCGATCCGGACGCCGGCGTCCGCGAGGCCGCGTTCCGGGCCGAGCTGGCCGCCTGGCAGGCCAACGCTGTTCCGATCGCCGCCGCGCTCAACTCGATCAAGGGCGAGACCCTGGCGCTGGGCACCCGCCGCGGCTGGGACGACCCGCTCGACCCGGTGCTGGAGGCCAGCGCGGTCGAGCGCCCCGCGTTCGACGCCATGCAGGCCGCGGTGGACGGCGCGCTACCGGACTTCCGCCGCTACCTCACGGCCAAGGCCCGGGCGCTGGGCAAGGACCGCGTGGCGTTCTGGGACCTGTTCGCGCCGGTCGGCCACGCGCCCACCGTCGAGTGGGACACCGCCACCGCCACGGTGGACGCCGCCTTCGCCGAGTACGGCGACGACCTCGTCGCCGTGGCCCGGCGGGCGCAGGACCAGCGCTGGGTCGACGCCGGGCCGCGGGCCGGCAAGGTGGGCGGCGGGTTCTGCATGCACATGGGCGACGGGGCCAGCCGCATCCTGATGAACTTCGACGGCTCCATCGACTCGGTGCACACGCTGGCCCACGAGCTGGGCCACGCCTACCACAACACGACGCTCGCCTCCCGCAGCGAGCTCCAGCGCTCCACGCCGATGGCGCTGGCCGAGACGGCCAGCATCTTCGGCGAGACCATCCTCACCGACCGGGCCCTGGAGTCCTCCAGCGGCGACGAGCGGCTGGCCGTGCTGGAGGCCGACCTCCAGGGCTCGTGCCAGGTGATCGTGGACATCCGCAGCCGCTTCCTGTTCGAGTCCCGGCTGTTCGAGCGGCGCCGGGCGGGCGCCCTCGCGGTCCGCGAGCTGTCGGAGCTGATGGCCGAGGCCCAGGCGGAGGCGTACGGCGACGCCCTCGACCCGGCGGAGCGCCACCCGCTGATGTGGGCGGCCAAGCCCCACTACTACGGCTCGACGTTCTACAACTGGCCCTACACGTTCGGGCTGCTGTTCGGGCTGGGCCTCTATGCCCGCTGGCAGGACGACGCCGATGCGTTCCGGGCCGAGTACGCCGAGATGCTGTCCTCCACCGGCATGGAGACCGCGTCCCAGCTGGGTGCCCGCTTCGGGATCGACCTCGCCGACGAGGCCTTCTGGACCGCCAGCCTCGACGTGGTGCGGGGCCGGATCGACGACTTCTGCCTGGCGGTCAGTCCACCAGGGTGAGGATCTCGACGCCGTCGTCGGTGACCAGCAGCGTGTGCTCGAACTGGGCGGTGCGGCGGCGGTCGACCGTCACGGCCGTCCACTTGTCGGGCCACAGCTCGTGCTGGAAGGCGCCCATGGTGATCATCGGCTCGATCGTGAACGTCATGCCCGGCTCGATCACGGTGGTGGCCCGCGGGTCGTCGTAGTGCGGGATCTGCAGGTCGGTGTGGAACTGCTCGGCGATGCCGTGGCCCACGAACGCCCGCACCACCCCGTAGCCGTGGCCCTCGGCGTGGGCCTGGATGGCCCGGCCGATCTCCCGGATCTGCCGGCCCGGCTTCACCGCCGCGATGCCCAGGTCCAGGCACTCCCGGGTGACCCGGATCAGGTCGGCGGACGCCTGGTCGATCGTGCCCACCGGGAACGTGGCGTTGGTGTCGCCGTGCACCCCGTCGAGGAAGATCGTCACGTCGAGGTTCACGATGTCGCCGTCGATCAGCGCCCGGTCGTCGGGGATGCCGTGGCAGATGACCTCGTTGACGGACGTGCAGAGCGACTTCGGGAAGGCGCCGTAGTTGAGCGGGCTCGGGTAGCCGCCGCGGCGGATGCACTCCTCGTGGCACAGGGCGTCGAGCTCGTCGGTGGTGACCCCGGGGGCCACCGCCGCGCCCACGGTCTGCAGGATCTCGCCCGCGGCCCGGCAGGCGACCCGCATGCGCTCGATGATCTCGGGCGTGCGCACGTGGGGCTCGGCCCGGCGCACGGGCACGCCGGTGTCGGCGTAGTGCGGCCGCGGGATCTCGGGCGGCACGGCCCGGGTAGGGCTCACCTGACCAGGGCGGATGTGGTCGGTGCTGGCTTTGTGGCAGCGCTTGAACTTGCGCCCGCTCCCGCACCAGCAGGGATCGTTCGCCTTGGGGGCGAGCAGGGTGGAGGACATGACACGGGACATGGCGCGTCCAGGCTACCGACCCGGCACCCTCCCCGGTTCCCGCCCGGGACCCCGCCGGCCCGCCATGATAGGAACATGGAGGTCGCGCTCGACGGGATCGAGCTGCGGATGGTGCGGGTTCCCCTGGCCGAGCCCTTCGCCACCTCCCGCGGCACGCTGCGCCGGCGCGACGTGGTCGTGGTCCGGGCCATGGTGGCCGACGGGCCCGACGGCTGGGGCGAGTGCGTGGCCGAGCCCGAGCCGACCTACTGGCCCGAGTACACCTCCGGCGCGCTGCACGTGCTGGAGCACCACCTGGTTCCCCGCCTGCTGGACGGGCGCTCGCTGCGCGAGGTGCGGGGCCACCAGATGGCCAAGGCCGCGCTGGAGTGCGCCGCCCTCGACGCCGGGCTGCGGGCCGAGGGACGCTCGCTGGCCTCGTTCCTCGGCGCCACCCGTCCGGTGGTGCCCACCGGCATCGCGCTCGGGCTGGCGGAGAGCGTGGACGACCTGGTGGACGGGGTCCTGCGCTGGCACGGCCAGGGTCACCGGGCGTTCAAGATCAAGATCCAGCCGGGCTGGGACGTCGAGCCGCTGCGGGCCATACGGTCCGAGGTGGGCGAGGAGGTGGCGCTGCTGGCCGACGCCAACGGCAGCTACCGCAGCGACTCGGTCGAGCACCTGGCCACCCTCGGCCGCGTCGCCGACCCGTCCATCGGCCTGGTGGCGATCGAGCAGCCCTTCGGCCCCGACGACCTCGTGGGCCACGCCCGCCTGGCGCGGCGCATCGACGTTCCCGTGTGCCTGGACGAGTCGATCGGCTCGCTGGCCCAGCTCGACTCGGCGCTGACGCTCGACGCCTGCGGCGCGGTCAGCCTCAAGGCCGGCCGGGTCGGCGGCCTGGTCGAGGCCCGGCGCATCCACCAGCGCTGCCGGGACGCCGGCGTGGCGCTGCGCTGCGGCGGGATGCTGGAGACGGGCCTGGGCCGGGCCCTGAACCTGGCGGTCGCGGCGCTGCCCGGGTGCAACCTGCCGCCCGACCTGGGGCCCTCGTCCCGCTACTACGCGCGCGACCTCACGCCGCCGTTCGAGTCCCGAGGTGGCACCATGATCGTGCCCAGCGGGCCAGGGCTCGGCGTGTCGCCGGATCCCGAGGCGCTGGAGGACATGACCATCAACCAGCGCACCCTCCGGACGGAGAAGTGAGAACGCAACGTGGGGGTCGGGTATGACCCCGGATGACCTGCCCGTCGGCTACAAGGACGTGCTCGCCGCGGCGGAGCGGATCGCCGGGGCGGTCGAGCGGACGCCGAGCACCCACTCCCGCACCCTGTCGGAGGTCCTGGGGTGCACGGTGGTGGTCAAGTTCGAGAACCTCCAGTTCGTGGCCGCGTTCAAGGAGCGGGGCGCGCTGAACAAGCTGCTGCTGCTGGACGAGGACGAGCGGCGCCGGGGCGTGGTGGCCATGTCGGCCGGGAACCACGCCCAGGCCGTCGCCTACCACGCCACCCGGCTCGGCATCGACGCCACCATCGTCATGCCCCGGGCCACGCCGTTCGTGAAGGTGCAGCGCACCCGCGAGCTGGGCGCCGCCGTCGTGCTGCTGGGCCAGGACCTGGCCGAGGCCGAGGCGGAGGCCGTGCGGCTGGCCGAGTCCGAGGGGCGGACCTACGTCCACCCCTACGACGACGCCGCGGTCATCGCCGGCCAGGGCACCTGCGCCCTGGAGATGCTGGCCGACGACCCCGACCTCGACGTGCTGGTGGTGCCGGTGGGCGGGGGCGGGCTGCTGGCCGGCATGGCCGTGGCCGCCCGCCAGCTGGCGCCCGGCATCGAGCTGGTCGGGGTGGAGACCGAGCGCTATGCGTCGATGGCGGCACGGGTGGCGGGCGCCGAGCCCAGCTGCGGTGGGCCCACCATCGCCGAGGGCATCGCGGTGGCCCGGCCCGGGCAGCTCACCGGCCGCATCGTGGCGGCGCTGGTCGACGCCATCGTGACGGTCAGCGAGGAGCACGTCGAGGAGGCCATGAACCTCCTCCTGGAGATCGAGAAGGTGGTGGTCGAGGGGGCGGGCGCCGCGGGCGTCGCCGCCCTGGTCGCCCACCGGGAGCGCTTCGCGGACCGCAAGGTCGGCGTCGTGCTCACCGGCGGGAACGTCGACCCGCGCCTGCTGGCCTCGGTGATCATGCGGGGCCTCATCCGCCACGGGCGCCTGACCCGCCTGCAGGTCGAGGTGCCCGACGTGCCCGGGAGCATGGGCGACCTCACCACCCTGCTCGGCGAGGCGGGGGCCAACATCGTCGAGATCCTCCACCAGCGGTTGTTCGTGGACCTCTCGGCCCGCTCGGCCGTGGTCGAGATCACGGTGGAGACCCTGGACCTCACCCACGCCGACCGGGTGGTGGCGGCGCTGGAGAAGGCCGGCTACGTGGTGCGGGTCGGTCGCTTCGCCCGCTCGGGCTGAGGGTTCACGCGACGGTGAACTCGCCGAACATCCCCGCGCTGTAGTGGGGCTCCCCGGTGCCCTCCTGGGCGCCGGTGCTGCCCATGGCGACGAAGCACGCGTACATGTAGCGGCCGGGGACCAGGTCGATGGTGGCGCCGCCGACCTCTCCCACCTCGGCGGAGGCGCTGGCGGTGAGCGTGACCCGGGCGCCGGCGTCCGCCTCGGACATGGCCAGGATCTGCTCCGCGCTGTCGGTCACGCCGTCGTTGATGCGGGCGATGGTCAGCTCGTGGAACTCGCCGGCCGCGCTCTCGTTGTCGATCGTCACGACGGTGGTGCCGGCCGGCAGGGTGGCCGGGATGCCCTGGTAGCTGTAGTCGATGGCCACCGTGTGCAGGGAGGCCAGGCCGCAGGTGTCGGCCAGCTTGCGGTACACCTTGGTCTGCGCGGCCACGTAGTCGGGCGTCCCGAAGACCGTGAAGTCGCTGGTCGTGATCGCCTGGTCCAGGCCGTCGAGCAGCACCTGCACGCTGCCGGCCAGCTCGGGCGGCGCGTTGGCGAGCGTCGGCTCGACATTCGGTGTGATGTTGGCCGCGACGAAGGCGTCGAGCGCGTCGGCGCCGTTCGGCATCTGGAAGAACGCCTTGTCGATGGCGGTGAAGCCCTGGCAGAACGTCTGGATGTCGACGTCCTCGGCGGCCGAGGTCTCGGTGGTCCCGTGGCCGGGCTCGGTCGTGTCGCTCGACGAGTCGTCGTCCCCGCCGCCGCTGCAGGCGCCGAGGCCCGCCACGATCAGCCCGGCGAGGGCCATGCCCGCCGCGTACCTGCGCGCCAGTCCCATCCCCGTTCCTCTCTCTCCCCCAGTGCGACAGGATAAGCCGGTGCGCTTCGCCATCAAGACCTCGCCCGAGCGGACGGGCTGGGGCGGCATGCTCGCGCTGTGGCGGGAGGCGGACGAGATCGAGGTGTTCGAGTCGGCCTGGGTGTACGACCACTTCGAGCCCGTCTACGGCGAACGCGGCGAGCCGTGCTTCGAGGGCTGGACGAGCATCGCCGCGCTGGCCCAGGCCACCGAGCGGATCCGGGTCGGCGTGCTGGTCACCGCCACGCCCTACCGGCACCCGGCCCTCCTGGCAAACATGGCCGCGACGGTGGACGCCATCTCGGGCGGCCGGCTGGAGCTGGGCCTCGGCGCCGGCGGGCCTGTGAACGCGGCCGAGGCCGGCGCCTACGGCATCGACCTGTTGCCGCTGGGCCGGCGCATGGACCGCTTCGACGAGGCCTGCGACGTGATCATCGGCCTGCTCACCCAGCCGGTGCTCGACCACCAGGGTGAGCACTTCACGCTGACCGGGGCGCGCTGCGAGCCCAAGCCGGTCCAGCAGCCCCACCCGCCGATCTGCATCGGCGGCACCGGCGAGCGGCGGACGCTGCGCACGGTGGCCCGGGTGGCGCAGCACTGGAACTTCCCCCGCGGGTCGATCGAGGAGTTCACCCGGCTGCGGGGCGTCCTCGCCGAGCACTGCGCCGCGCTGGGGCGCGACCCGGCCGGGATCATGACGTCCACCCACATCCGGGTCGATCCCGACCGCCCGGTCGACCCCGGGGCGGTGGCGGCCGACGCGGCCGCGTGGGCCGAGGCCGGGCTCGACCTGGGGATCGTGTACTTCCACGCCCCGTTCGACCCGGCCGTGCTCGAACCGGTGGCCAAGGCGCTGGCTCCGCTCACCGACTAGTCGATGTGATGGTTTCCGGCCGGCAGGACCGGGTACACGACCTCCGCCGCTCGCCGTCCGGGCGTCCGGGGGCCTCTTTCCAGCCGCCGGACGCCCGGAGGACGAGCGGCCCGGCTCAGCGCTTCCGCCGCCGGTCACCCCGCTCGATGAGCGCCACGACCGCGGCCTCGATCTCGGCCAGGACCTCGGGGGCGATCCCGTCGA
>DATBGF010000486.1:0-2538 GCA_036558145.1 Acidimicrobiales bacterium | reverse complement strand
AAGTACCTGGTCGACGCCCACTCGTACAACCAGGTCAACGGCATGCCGTTCAAGGCCGAACAGCTCGCCACGGCTCTCAAGGAGGCCATCGATGGCTGAGACGTCCACGGAAGGCACGGGCACGATCGAGGCGCTTTCTCTCGTTCCCAAGGCCGAGGCCCGCCAGTCGATGAAGGACTTCAAGTCCGACCAGGAGGTGCGCTGGTGCCCGGGCTGCGGGGACTACGCCATCCTCGCGGCCGTCCAGGGCTTCATGCCGGAGCTGGGCCTGGCCAAGGAGAACATCGTCTTCGTCTCCGGCATCGGCTGCTCCTCCCGCTTCCCGTACTACATGAACACCTACGGCATGCACTCCATCCACGGACGCGCCCCCGCCATCGCCACCGGCCTTGCCACCTCGCGCCGGGACCTGTCCGTGTGGGTGGTCACCGGCGACGGCGACGCCCTGTCCATCGGCGGCAACCACCTCATCCACGCCCTGCGCCGCAACGTCAACCTCAAGATCCTGCTGTTCAACAACCGCATCTACGGCCTGACCAAGGGCCAGTACTCACCCACCTCCGAGGTCGGCAAGATCACCAAGTCGACGCCGATGGGCTCCCTGGACGCCCCCTTCAACCCCGTCTCCCTCGCGATCGGCGCGGAGGCCTCCTTCGTCGCCCGCACCATCGACTCCGACCGCAAACACCTCACCTCGGTGCTGCGCGAGGCCGCCGCCCACCCCGGCACCGCCCTGGTCGAGATCTACCAGAACTGCAACATCTTCAACGACGGCGCCTTCGACGCCCTCAAGGACAAGCAACAGGCCGAGGAGGCGGTCATCCGCCTCGAACACGGACAACCCATCCGCTTCGGCCCCGACCTCGCCCGCGGCGTCGTCCGCGATGCGGCCACCGGCGACCTGACCGTCGTCACCGTGACGCCCGACAACGAGGCCGACGTGCTGGTCCACGACGCCCACGCCGCGTCCCCCACCACCGCCTTCGCCCTCTCCCGCCTCGCCGACCCCGACACCCTGCACCACACCCCCATCGGCGTGCTGCGCTCCGTCGACCGGCCCGTCTACGACACCCAGATGGCCGACCAGCTCGACCTGGCCGTCGAACAACACGGCAAGGGCGACCTCGCCGCCCTGCTGGCCGGCGGCGACACCTGGACCGTCACCGGCCGGCGCGCCCCCGCTTGAGGAGTCTTTGAAAAGGGCTCGAGCCGGTCCTCCCACACTGGCCCTACCCAGCCCGGAACCCCCGGGCCGACGGGCGGAGGCCACAGATGACCGTCGAGCTGGTGGGCAGCGCCGCACACGCCCCGCACAGCCGCACATTCGCCGAACTGTATGCGCAGGCGCAGCAGTTCTACGCCCGGCAGATGCCGATCCTGGACACGCACGACACCGAGCGCTGGGCGGCCGCCTTCACCGCGGACGCCCTGCTCGAACTGCCCTTCCTCACCGGCCCGTTGCCGGCCCGCGACGCCCTCGCCCGCTACGTGCGCGCCGGCGCCGCCGCCCGCCGCCGGGCCGGTGAGCGCCTGACCCACTGGGTCGGCCTGCTCGACGTGCACCCCCGCCCCGACGGCACGCTGCACACCCGCTGCTCGGCCCTGGTGCACGCCGCCCCCGCCGCGGCCGGCCGCCGCACGCTGGATGTGTGCGTCATGGAGGACGTGCTGGTGTGCGAGCCGGACGGGGTGTGGCGTGCCGCGCACCGCCGGGTCATCCGCGACGACCTGGCCTGACCGGGCGGGTACAACACCGCTGCAGCGGAGCTGGAAGTTCCGCCCAGGGCCGGGGACTTGGGGCCGACGGCGTGCCTAGAGTGGGCGGTGCACCATCACCTCCCTGTCCGCGCCCGTCTGCCGTCGATGACGAGGGCGGGCGCGTCGACAGGACCCCGGCCGCCCCCTGGTGCGCGGCGCGCGAGGGTCAGGGCAGGCCGGTGAACGAGGCGAGGACGTCGTCGAGTTCGTGGCTGTGCACGGTGAGCGACTGGGCCGGGACGGCCGCCGCGTCCAGCAGGGTGAGCACCGCCCGCAGGCTCTCGAGGCCGGTGGAGGCCGGGATCTGCAGGGTGAGCGCCGCCGGGTCGCTGACGGCGTCGCCGCAGCCCGCCAGCGGGCCGGCGGCGGCGAGGGCGGCCGCGGCGCGGGCCAGTGCCGGCCCGTCGGCGAACCGTACCCGCACCACGCCCGCCGGTGCCGCGGCCTGCGTCCGGCCGGCGAGCAGGGCCCGGCCGGTGTCGGCCAGGGCGCCGAGCAGGATCAGCCGGGCCTGGGGCGAGAGGCAGCCGGCGAGCGTATGGGCGAGGGCGCGGGCGCCCTCGCCCTCGCCGTCGGTGTCGGCGGCACGGGTCAGTGCGCGGCCCAGGGCGGCCGGCTGCGGCGTGCTGTCGGCCGCGTGCGTGTGGGTCACGGGCACTGCCCTCGCCTTCGCTGGGGTGTCGTCGTGCGGGCGCCGGGGGGACGGATGGCGCTCATGGCAGGACTCCTTGGGTGGGGGGATGCCGGCCACGGCGGGCGTACAGAGTCCCGGGGTGGCCG
>DATBGF010000485.1:0-5266 GCA_036558145.1 Acidimicrobiales bacterium | reverse complement strand
TCATGGGTACACGGGCAGGAACAGGTGCCCGGCACGAACCCCCGGCCAAGTCGCGTCCGGTGGCGTGACTTGGCCGGGACAAGATCAGGGCGGAAAGGGCAATGGGCGGCAGAGACGGCCAGAATGGCCACGAGGATGATCGCGGGTCGTCCCTTTTCGGCGCGTTCGGGCGCCGGACCTTCCTGAAGGGAGCGGCCGCCAGCGCCGGCGCGGTGGGCCTCAACCTGGGGCTGAACGCCGGCGAAGCCGCGGCGGCCCCGAACTCGGTGGCGAACGAGAACGCGCTGCCGGGCTCTCCCTCCAGCGAGTGGGACAGCTACGAGGACGACACGATCGAGGGCTTCCCCACCCAGATCAGCGTCAACGCGGGCGAGACCATCCAGTTCAAGGTCAAGACCCCGTCGAACAACTGGCGCATCCGGATCTTCCGCATGGGCTGGTACCAGGGCCTGGGCGCCCGGCTGATCGCCACGATCAACCCCTCGGTCTCCCTGCCGCAGAGCCAGCCGGCGCCGGCCACCGACGCGGCCACCGGCCTGGTCGACGCGGGCACCTGGAACGTCTCCGCGTCGTGGGCCGTGCCCGCCAGCGCGCTCTCCGGCGTCTACACGGCCAAGTTCGAGCGCCTCGACCAGCCCGGCGTCGACAACCGCACCCTGTTCGTGGTGCGCAACGACGGCCGGGCCGCCGACGTCATGCTCCAGACCTCGGACACGACCTGGCACGCCTACAACCGCTGGGGCGGCACCAGCCTCTACTGGGGCGAGACCATCAACCGGGCCTACAAGGTCAGCTACAACCGGCCGCTGCGCGTCGACGGCTTCGGCAACGCCTTCTGGGAGTCCGAGTACCCGCTGGTCCGCTGGCTGGAGCGCAACGGCTACGACGTCTGCTACACGACCGACGTCGACACCGACCGCCGCGGCGGCGAGCTGCTCAACAAGAAGGTCTTCATCTCCTCGGGCCACGACGAGTACTGGTCGCCCGCCCAGCGCTCCAACGTCGAGGCCGCCCGCAACGCCGGCGTGAACCTGATCTTCATGACCGGCAACGAGATCTTCTGGAAGGTCCGCTGGGAGAACAGCATCGACGGGCGCAACACCGCCCAGCGCACCCTCGTCTGCTACAAGGAGACGCTCGAGGGCGCCAAGCTCGACCCCACGCCCGCCTGGACCGGCACCTGGCGGGACGCCCGTTTCAGCCCGCCCTCCGACGGTGGCAACCCCGAGCTCCCGCTCATCGGCCAGATCTTCGGCGCCATCAACGACGAGACGCAGCCCGACCTCACCATCAAGGTCCCGGCCCAGTACGGCAAGCTCCGCTTCTGGGACCACACCGACGTGGAGAGCCTGCCCGCGGGCTCGACCGCGTCGCTGACGCAGGGCACGCTCGGCTACGAGTGGGACGACGACCGCGACCTCGGCCCCAAGCCGGGTGGCCTGCTCGAGCTGAGCTCGACCACCGAGACCGTCCCCGCGGTGCTGATCAACGAGGGCGGCGGCTACAACGCCCAGGCCGCGACCCACCGCCTCACCCTGTACCGGGCGGCCAGCGGGGCACTGGTGTGGGCCACCGGCACCTGCCAGTGGGCCTGGGGCCTCGACGACGAGCACCCGCGCCCCAGCGGTGCCCCCCAGTCCCGCATGCAGCAGGCCACGGCCAACATGCTCGCGGACATGAGCGCCCTGCCCACCTCGCTGCAGTCCGGGCTGACGATGCCGACCAAGTCGACGGACCACACGCCGCCGACCTCGGCCATCACCTCGCCGGCCGCGGGCGTCACCGTGCCGGTCGGCACGCCGATCACCATCACCGGCACCGCCAGCGACGTCGGCGGCGTGGTCGCCGCCGTCGAGGTGTCGACCGACAACGGCGCGACCTGGAAGCGGGCCGCGGGCACGACCTCGTGGAGCTTCACGTACCTGCCCACCGCGCTGGGCTCGCTCACCATCAAGACCCGGGCCATCGACGACAGCGTGAACATCGAGACGCCCGGGCCCGGCCGCACCATCACCTGCGGGCCCCGCGGCTACCCCGCGTCGATCTGGCATCCCTCGGTGACCCCCACGCGCCCGTCGATCGACGACGCGGCGCCCATCGAGGTGGGCCTCAAGTTCCGCGCCTCCGAGGACGGCTTCGTCACCGGCGTGCGCTTCTACAAGGGCGCCAACAACACCGGCGTCCATGTCGGCCACCTGTGGAACGCGGCGGGCGGCGCCGCCCTGGCGACGGCCACGTTCACGGGCGAGAGCGCCTCGGGCTGGCAGCAGGCGATGTTCCCGGCCCCGGTCGCGATCAGCGCCAACACCACCTACGTCATCTCGGTCTTCCTGCCCAACGGGCACTACCCGGGCGACGTCAACTACTTCAACAACGCCTACGAGGTGGCGCCACTGCGCGCCCTGTCGGTCGCCGAGGGCGGCCCCAACGGCGTGTTCCGCTACGGGTCCTCGGGCTTCCCCGACAGCTCCTTCAGCGCCACGAACTACTGGGTCGACCTCGTGTTCGACATCGACGACCACCGCGCCCCCACGGTGGTCGACCGCAACCCGGCTCCCGGCCTCGACGCGGTGGCCCTCGACGCCACCGTCAGCGTGCGCTTCAGCGAGGCCATGACCGGGTCGTCGATCGACATCGACCTGTTCGGACCCGGCGGGGTGGCGATCGCCGGCAGCGTCGCCTACGACAGCGCCACCCGCCGGGCCACCTTCGACCCGGCCGCACCGCTCGACCCGGTCACGACCTACACGGCCCAGGTCACCGACGCCGCGGACCGTTCCGGCCAGCACATCGCGGCCCCGGTCCAGTGGACCTTCACCACCACGGGTAACCCGGACAGCTACCCGCTCACCCTGTGGGACACGTCGGCCACGCCGGCCACGGTCTCGGTGGACGACACCGTGTCCGTCGAGCTCGGGGTGAAGTTCGCCTCCGACCTGGGCGGCCTGGTCAAGGGCATCCGGTTCTTCAAGGGCGCGGCCAACACCGGCCTGCACGTCGCCCACCTGTGGACCCTCGAGGGCTCGCTGCTCGGGACGGCCAACTTCGTGGACGAGAGCGAGACGGGCTGGCAGCAGGCCAACTTCGCGACGCCGATCCCGATCAACGCCGGCCAGGTGTACATCGCGTCGTACTACGCCCCTGCGGGCGGCTACTCGGCCACGGCCAACGCGTTCAGCGCCGCGGCTGTCTCCCGCGGCGTGCTCAAGGCGCACAAGAGCTCCGACGTCGGCGGCAACGGCGTGTTCCGCTACGGCACCTCGGGCGTGCCCGTGTCCGCCTTCCAGGACACCAGCTACGCCGTGGACGTGGTCTTCCTGCTGCCGCCGGACACGACCGCCCCGGTCGTGGTCGACCGCTCGCCGGGCATCGGCGTGGTCAGCGTGGTCACCAACAGCGTGGTCACCGCCACCTTCGACGAGGCGATCAACCAGGCGTCGCTGGCCTTCACGCTCACCGGGCCCGGAGGCGCGGTGGCCGGGACGAAGACCTACAGCTCCGGCACCCGCACGGCCACGTTCACCCCGTCGGCCGCGCTGGCCGCGGGCACGGTCTACACGGCCTCGGTGTCGGCGTCCGACACCAAGGGCAACGCCATGTCCGCCCCGGTGGCGTGGTCCTTCACCACGCTGACGGTGCCGGGCGCCACGCCCGCCACCATCTGGGACAGCTCGGCGGTGCCGGCCACGCCGGCGGCCGACGACACCAGCGGCATCGAGCTCGGCGTCAAGTTCCGGGCCGACAGCAACGGGACCGTGGGCGGCATCCGCTTCTACAAGGGCCCCGGCAACGGCGGCGCCCACGTCGGCAACCTCTGGAAGACCGACGGGACGCTGCTCGGCACGGTCGCCTTCACCAACGAGACGGCGTCGGGGTGGCAGCAGGCCAACTTCACCACGCCGATCCCGATCAGCGCGGGCCAGACCTACGTCGCCTCGTACTACGCCCCCGTGGGCCGCTACGGCGTCTCGGGCGGCCTGCTGGGCGCGGCGGGCGTCGACCGGGCCCCGCTCCACGCCCTGCGCAACGGGGTCGACGGCGGCAACGGCGTCTACCGCTACGGCGCCAGCAGCGCCTACCCCAACGGCGACTACAACTCGTCCTGGTACGGCGTGGACGTGGTGTTCCTCGACACCAGCGGCCCGGCCGTCGTGGGGGTCACCCCGGCGGCCAGCGCCACCGGCGTCGCCACCGACACCCAGGTCGAGGCCACCTTCGGCGAGGACGTGAACACGTCGGCGCTGACCTTCACGCTCCGCGACGACACCGCCGGAGCCAACGTCGGCGGCTCCTGGGCCTACGACGCCCCCAGCCGGACGGTCACCTTCACCCCGAGCGCCGAGCTGGCCAACGGCCACGGCTTCACGGCCAAGGTCAACGGGGCCAAGGACGCCTCCGGCAACGCCATGGCGGCCCAGTTCGCCTGGTCGTTCACCACGGTGGCCAGCGGCCTGCTCTCGTTCTGGGCGCCGTCCACGGTCCCGGCGGTGACCTCGGCCGACGACAACTCGGCGGTCGAGCTGGGCGCCAAGTTCCGGGTGGACGCCTCCGGCTCGGTGGTCGGCGTGCGCTTCTACAAGGGCGCCGGCAACACCGGCACCCACCTGGGCCGGGTCTGGCGCTCGGACGGCACCCTGCTCGGCAGCGTGACGTTCTCGGGCGAGACCAGCTCGGGCTGGCAGCAGGCCAACTTCACCACGCCGGTGGCGGTGGTGCCGGGCCAGACCTACGTCGTCTCGTACTACGCCCCCAACGGCCACTACGCGGTCAACGGCGGCTACTTCTCATCCCAGGGCGTCGACAACGGCGTGATCCACGCCCTGGCCAACGGCATCGACGGACCCAACGGCGTGTACGGCTACGGGGCGGGCGGGGTCTTCCCGACCAGCTCCTTCAACGCCGGCAACTACTGGGTCGACATCGCTTACCAGGAGGACTGAGTTGGCTCCCCCCACCTCACCCGACATCACCGAAAGTCCCTCGGCTCCCCTCGGCTTCGCCGTGGTGGGAGCCGGCTACTGGGGCCCCAACCTGATCCGCAACATCCTGCGCTGCGACGACGCGGACCTGCGCTGGGTCTGCGACCTCGACGTGGCCCGGGCCCGCAAGGCCATCGGCCGCCAGAGCGCGGTCCAGGTCACCGAGTCGCTCGACACCGTGCTCGACGACCCGACCGTCCAGGCCGTGGCCATCGCCACCCCGGCGCACACCCACGTGCCCGTGGCGCTGGCGTGCCTGGAGGCCGGCAAGCACGTGATCGTGGAGA
>DATBGF010000484.1:0-3469 GCA_036558145.1 Acidimicrobiales bacterium | reverse complement strand
TGGTCGGCCTCCTCCAGGTACTGGGTGGTGAGGAAGATGGTGGTGCCCTCGGCGACCAGTTCGCGGACGATGCCCCACATGGTGCGCCGGCTGCGCGGGTCCAGGCCGGTGGTGGGCTCGTCGAGGAAGATGATCTGCGGGCTGCCGACCAGGGTCATCGCCAGGTCCAGCTTCCGGCGCATGCCACCTGAGTAGGTCGACACGAGCTTGTCCGCCGACTCCGTCAGGTCGAACCGCTCGAGCAGGCGCGTGACCACCTCGGCCCTCGCGGGCACGCGTTTCAGGTCCGCCACCAGCTGCAGGTTCTCCCGGCCCGACAGCAGATCGTCCACCGCGGCGAACTGGCCGGTCACGCCGATGGCCGCGCGGACGTCCTTGGTCGCGCTCGCCACGTCGTGCCCGGCGACGCGCGCCGTGCCGGCGTCGGCCGCCAGCAGGGTGGTCAGCACGTTCACCGTCGTGGTCTTGCCCGCCCCGTTGGGGCCGAGCAGGGAGAAGACCGATCCCGCGGCGACCTCGAAGTCGATGCCGTCGAGCACGACCTTGTCGCCATACGCCTTGCGCAGTCCTGAGACTGCAATCGCGGAACTCTTCATGCTGCCACTGTCCCCAGCCGGCCTGACGGGGGCCTGTCACGGCCCTGCCATGCCCCTCAAGACCCGCTGGAGGCGGCCCGTCGCCCCCGCCGCACGGCGTGGAGGGCGCCCGCGGCTGCGGACGCCCTCCCATCAAACCCCGCCCCGCCGGGGGGCGTTGTCCCGCCGTCAGGGGCTGCGGGGGAACTGCGTCTCGATGACGTCGAGGATCTGCGGGCCGTGGTCGACGAGGTACATGTGGTCGCCGGGGAACTCCACGTACTGGAAGCCGGCCGTGGTGGCGTCCCGCCACTGGCGGCCCTCCTCGGCGCTGACCAGGCCGTCGTGGTCGCCGCGCAGGGAGCAGATCGGCACCGGCACCGGGGTGTCGGTGCTGGGCACATAGGCCTCGTGCATCTCGCAGTCGGCCTGCAGGGCGGGCAGGATCAGCTCCCGCATCTCGGGGTGGTCCAGCGCCTCGTGCCGAAAGCCCGCGAACTCCTCGACGCGGGCGAGGAATTCGTCGCCGCGCAGGCCCGCCGCGCGCCGCTCGCGCTGGGTCCAGGGGCCCGGCGAGCCGCTGACCACGAGCCCTTCGACCAGCACGCCGCGGGCGAGCAGCAGATGCGTCAGCTCGTAGGCGAGGACCGCGCCCAGGCTGTGCCCGAACAGCACCGTGCGGGTGCCGGGGCCGAGGTCGGCCATCACCTGGTCGATCTCGCTCTTGGCCGCCTCGACGACGTTGCGGTACGGCTCCTGCATCAACCGGCGCTCCCGGCCCGGCAGTTCCAGCGCCGTCAGCCGCCGGCGGCCGGCGGCCGGCTCCCGCCAGGGGTGGAAGAAGGAGGGGCCCGCCCCGGCGAACGGCACGCACAGCAGCGTGCGGTGCTCTGCGTGGGCGGCGCTCACCGGGCGGCCAGCCTGCGCGCGATGACCTGCATGATCTGGCCCGCCGGTTTGGGCATGTGCAGGTCGTGGTGGGTGGCGTCCACGTCGAACTCCTCGATGGTGCCCGCCACGTGCGGGCGCCAGTCGGGCCCGTAGGAGGTCAGGCCGTCGACCTTGTCCAGCTTGGCGTTGAAGTACAGCAGGTCGCCGCGGTAGACGGGCGAGTCGAACACGCCCATCTTCTGCAGGTTGTTGGCGCCGACCCGGGCCATGGTGTCCAGGAAGGCGTCCATGTTGCCGGTGTTCATGAACTTGCCGAAGACCTCCTCCACGTCGGCCCGGTAGAGCTCCTTGGTGCGGCCGGCGACCTCGCGGAAGCCGTTGTCGGGATCGGAGTTGGCGGGCTGGGAGTCCAGCACGGCCAGCAGGGCGACCTCGAGGCCGCGCTGCTCCATCGCGGCGGCGACGGCGTGCGCGATCGGCCCGCCGAAGGACCAGCCGATCAGATGGTAGGGACCGGCGGGCTGCACGGCGAGGATCTGGGCGAGGTAGTCCTCGACCATGTCCTGGACCGAGTCGGCCACCGGCTCGGTGCCGTCGGAGCCGCGGGACTGCAGGCTGTAGGCGGCCCGGTCCGGCACGTGCGGGGCGAAGGTGAAGAACGCCCAGCCCAGGCCGCCGCCGCCGTGGAAGAACCACACCGGCTCCTTGCCGGTGCCCGGGTCCCGGTTGAGGGGCAGCACCACGCCGAAGGAGTCGGCGTGGTCGCCGGGGATGCTGCCCACCAGCAGCAGCGCGGCCAGTTCGGCCACCGTGGGGTACTGGATGATGGTGCGCAGCGGCATGTCGACGTCGAACCGCTTGCGGATGCGGGCGCTGAGCCGGGTGGCGAGCAGGGAGTGCCCGCCCAGGGCGAAGAAGTCGTCGTTGATGCCGACCCGTTCGAGTTTGAGCAACTCGGCGAAGAAGCCGCACAGTTCCTGTTCGTGGGAGTTGCGCGGCTCGCCGCTGCCGGCGGTGGCCGCCTGCTCGGCCGGCAGCGCCCCGCGGTCGATCTTGCCGGCCGGGTTCAGCGGCAGCTGCGAGAGCGCCACCATCACGGCCGGCACCATGTAGTCCGGCAGCCGGGCGGCCAGGTGGGCGGGCAGCTCGGCCAGCAGCGGGCCGATCGCCCGGGCCAGGGCGGGGGTGTTGGCGCGGATCCGGCCGGCCACCGGGCTGGGCACGAAGGAGCCGGTCACCGCCCGCTCGGCGGGCAGCAGCAGCACGTCGAAGCTGTGCGGGGCGTCGGTGGCGTAGGTGAGGACGGGGTGGAGGTTCTTGCGGCGGGCCAGGGCGGCGACGTCCTCGGGGTCGACGGGCCGGCCGGCGGGCGCATCCAGGTCGACGACGCCGGCGAAGACGGCCGCGACGCTCTCCTCGGCCAGCCGGGCGCTGGGGATGGCGGTGAGGCGGACGGGGCCGCGGGCGTGGTCGACGAAGTCGCTCAGCGCGGCCAGGTCGCCGACCTCCGCCCATGGCACCGCGGGCACCGTGGACAAATCCAGCACGCCGGCCGGGTCCTTGTGCAGGACGACCTCGTAGCGGTGCCGGGTGAGCGCGTTGTGCGCGGCGCCGGCCTTGAGGCGGATGTCGACGCCCGCGCCGTGCGCGGCGGCGAAGTCGGTGAACCACTCGGGGGCCAGGGCCAGTTCGCGCTGGGCGAGCAGGGCCGCCTCCACCGCGGAGCGGATCTCCTCGTGGGAGGCGTAGGGCTGCGCGGCCTGCTGCTGGGCGGTGGTCAGGATGCGCAGGGTGGCGGCGTTCTTGACGTCGCCGACGATCAGCCGGCCGCCCGGCGCGAGGAGGTCGAGGGCCTGGGCGAGGACCTGCTCGAGGTAGCCGGCGCTGGGGAAGTACTGCACCACCGAGTGGACGACGATGGTGTCGAAGACGCCGGCGGGCAGGCCGTCGATGTCGTCGGCGGCCTGCACCCGCAGGCGGACCCGGTCGCCGAGGCCGGCGTC
>DATBGF010000483.1:0-5594 GCA_036558145.1 Acidimicrobiales bacterium | reverse complement strand
CCGAGACCAGCGGGTAGCGCCCCTCGTAGAGGGCGTTGGCCTTGAGGGTCGGCAGGCAGTAGTCGCGGGCGAACTCCTCGCGGGCGTCCACCACGATGGCGTCGACGGCGCCGGCCCCGAGGGCGCGCTGGCGCACCACGTCCCAGTCGTCGCTGGACTGGCCGACGTCGACGGCCAGGGCGATGACCTCGACGCCCAGGTTGTCGGTCATCCATCGCACGGCCACGGACGTGTCGAGGCCACCGCTGTAGGCCAGGACCACTCGCTTCGCCATGGGTCTACTTCCTTCGTCTTGATGCTTCGGGGGGACTAGAGGCCGGCCAGCTCGGTGAGCTGGGCGGCGACGGTGGCGCCGCCGACGTGCTCGGCGACCACCACGACCATGGTGTCGTCGCCCGCCACGGTGCCGAGCACGCCGGGCAGGCCGGCACGGTCGAGGGCGGAGGCGACGACGTGGGCCGAGCCGGGCGGGGTGCGCAGCACGACCAGGTTGGCGGAATGGGCCACCTCGACCACCCACTCGCTGAACACGCGGCGGAGGTGGTCCTCGGGGGCGCGCTGCTCGGACGGCAGCTCGGGGATGGCGTAGACGGTCTCGCCGCCGCCCACCCGCACCTTGATGGCGCCCAGGTCCTCCAGGTCACGGGAGACCGTGGCCTGGGTCGACATGACGCCCTCGGCCGCCAGCAGGTCGACCAGCTGGGCCTGGCTCGTCACCGCGTGGTCGGCCAGCAGGCGGGCCACCCGGTGCTGGCGCTGGGGCTTGGCCAGCGTGCGGGGCGTGGCCGGAATGGGCTCGGCGGTCATCGCGCGGCCTCGTCGAGCAGCCAGGCCAGCAGGCCCCGGAAGCTGTGCAGCCGGTTGTGGGCCTGCACGATGACCCGGCTCTGGGCCCCGTCGACCACCGAGGCGGCCACCTCCTCGCCCCGGTGGGCGGGCAGGCAGTGCATGAACACCGCCTCGGGGGCCGCCGCGGCCATGAGGCGGTCGTCGACCTGGAAGCCCTCGAACGCTCGCAGGCGCTCCTCGGCCTCGGTCTCCTGGCCCATGGACGCCCACACGTCGGTGTGGACGATCCCGGCGCCGGCGACGGCCTCCTGGGGGCGGGAGGTCACGAGCGGCTCGGCCCCGAGCGCCCGCAGCCGGTCGAGGTCGGCGTCGTCGGGCCCGTAGCCCGGCGGGCAGGCCAGCCGGACCTTCATGCCCAGCATGGTGGCGCCGAGGGACAGCGAGCGGGCCACGTTGTTGAAGTCGCCCACCCAGGCGACGCCGGCGCCCGCCAGGTCGCCCACCTCCTGGCGCATGGTGAGCAGGTCGGCCAGGGCCTGGCACGGGTGGCCCCGGTCCGACAGCAGGTTGACGACCGGCACGGAGGCGGCGGCCGCCAGCTCCTCGAGCAGCGCGTGGTCGTAGACCCGGCCGCCCAGCGCGGCGTGGTAGCCGGACAGGACCCGGGCGATGTCGCCCACGGCCTCCCGCTCCCCCGAGCCGACCTCGTCGCGCCGGAACGTGACGGGATGCCCGCCCAGCTGGACCACGGCCACCTCGCACGAGTGGCGGGTGCGCAGCGACGGCTTCTCGAAGTAGAGGCCCACGGTCCGGCCCGCGAGCGGCGGGACCACCGGCGGCGGCTCGGCGGCCCGTCGCAGCACCTCCTCCAGCTCGGCCGGAGTGAGGTCGTCGATCTCCAGGACGTGGCGGACGGTCATGCGGCGAGGACCCCCGCGATGATCCCGACGGCCTCGTCGATCTCGGCGTCGCTGATGAGCAGCGACGGGGCCAGCCGCAGCGCCGTCGGGGTGACGGCGTTGGCGACGAGGCCGGCGTCGAGGAGGGCGGCGTTCACCGTGCGGGCGTCGTGGCCGTCGAGCTCCACCGCCAGCAGCAGGCCCTGGCCGCGGACCCCGGCGACGCCCGGCAGGGCGGACAGGCGCTCGGTGAAGCGGGCGCCGGCGCGGGTGGCGCGGGCGGGGACGTCCTCGGCCTCCATCGTGGCCAGCACGGCTCGGGCCGCGGCGGTGGCCAGGGGCTGGCCGCCGAACGTGGTGGCGTGGTCGCCGGGCTCGAAGACCGACGCCACGTCGGCCCGGGCCCAGCAGGCGCCGATGGGGACGCCGTTGCCGAGCGCCTTGGCCATCGTGATCACGTCGGGCTCGATGCCCAGGTGCTGGAAGCCGAACCAGCGGCCGGTGCGCCCGAGTCCGGTCTGGACCTCGTCCACCATGAACAGCACGCCGCGCTCGTCGCACAGGCGCCGCACCCCGGCGAAGTACTCGGCCGACGCCGGGTTGACGCCGCCTTCGCCCTGGACCGGCTCCAGCAGGACGGCGGCCACCGAGGGATCGAGCGCGGCCTCCAGGGCGGCGACGTTGTCCCACTCGACGTGGCGGAAGCCCTCGGGCAGGGGCTGGAACGCCTCGTGCTTGGCCGGCTGGCCGGTGGCGTGCAGCGTGGCCAGCGTGCGCCCGTGGAAGCTCCCGTAGGCGGAGACCACGACGTGGCGCCCCCGGCCGCCGAAGCGGCGGGCCAGCTTGAGGGCGCACTCGTTGGCCTCGGCACCGGAGTTGCAGAAGAACACCCGCCCACCGGCGGGCGTGCCGTCGCCCACGAGGCGGTCCAGCGTGCGGGCCACCTCGGGCCCCGGCAGGGTGCCGAAGAGGTTGGACACGTGCAGCAGCGTCGACGCCTGGTCGGCCAGGGCCGCGGCGACGGCGGGATGCGAATGGCCGAGCGACGTGACCGCCAGGCCCGACAGGCAGTCGAGGTAGCGGCGGCCGTCGGTGTCGTAGAGGTACGAGCCCTCGCCCCGCGCGAACGTCACGGGTGGGGGCGGGTACGTCGCCATGAGCGGGCTGTCGCTCACGGCCGGGACCGTGGTCATGGGGCCTCCCCCGCGGTGATCATGGTGCCGATGCCGGCGTCGCTGAACAGCTCGAGCAGGATGACGTGCGGCACGCGCCCGTCGAGCAGGTGGGCCGAGCCCACGCCGTGCTCGACGGCGTGCAGCGCGGCGGCGATCTTGGGGATCATCCCGCCGGACAGGCGCCCGCCGGCGATCATGGCCGCCAGCTCGCCCGCCGTGGTCCGGCTCACGAGCGAGGCGGGGTCGTCCACGTCGGCCAGCAGGCCGGGCACGTCGGTGAGGAACACGGCCTTCTCGGCCTGGAGCGCCTCGGCCAGCGCACCGGCCACGGTGTCGGCGTTGATGTTGTACGCCTGGCCGGTCGGGTCGGAGCCGATGGTCGACACCACCGGGATCAGGTCCTCGGCCAGCAGCCGGTGCAGGATCGTCGGGTTCACCGAGGCGACGTCGCCCACGTAGCCCAGCTCGGGGTTGCGGGCTCCGGCGAGGATCAGCCCGGCGTCCTCCCCCGAGAGCCCCACCGCCAGGGGCCCGTGCACGTTGATGGCCGACACGATGTCCCGGTTGACCTTGCCGACCAGCACCATGCGGGCGATGTCGACGGTCTCGGCGTCGGTGACCCGCAGGCCGTCGCGGAACTCGGGCTCCTTGCCCAGCCGGGCCATCAGGGCGCTGATCTGGGGACCGCCGCCGTGCACGACGACGGGGCGCAGCCCGACGGCCCGCAGCAGGACCACGTCGTCGGCCACCCCGCGGGCCAGGGCGGGATCGACCATGGCGTTGCCGCCGTACTTCACGACCACGACCGCGCCCCGGAAGCGCTGGATGTAGGGCAGCGCCTCCAGCAGGACGTCCGCCCGGTGCGCCGCGTCGGCGCGCTCCTCGGCGGTGGTGGTCACGAGGTCCCCTTGTTCTCGTCGATGTAGCCGTAGGTCAGGTCGTTGGTCAGCACCCGGGCCTGGCCGTCGGACACGCCCAGGTCGGCGTGGATGTCGAGCTGGTCCCCCGCCATGTGGGCCTTGACCGCGGCGGCGTCGTGGTCGGCGGGCGCGCAGGCCCGGCTCACGACGGTGCCGCCGTAGGCGATCGTGAGGGCGTCGGGGTCGAGCTTGACCCCGGCGGTGCCGAGGTCGCTGGCGATGCGGCCCCAGTACGGGTCCTCGCCGAACCACGAGCACTTGGTGAGCTGGCTCTCGGCCACCTTGCGGGCCGCCTGGCGGGCCTCGGTGTCATCGGCCGCCCCGGTGACCCGGACCCGGACCACCTTGGTGTGGCCCTCGGCGTCGCCCACCATCTGGGTGGCCAGGTCGAGGCACGCCTCGGCCACCGCGGCGGCGAAGGCGGCGGGATCGGGGGCGCCGGCCCGGCCACTGGCCAGGATCAGCACGGTGTCGTTGGTCGACGTGCAGCCGTCGACGGTCATGGCGTTGAAGCTGTCGGCGAGGCCCGCCCGCAGCACGTCGGTGAGCGTGGCGGGATCGACCGCGGCGTCGGTCGTCAGGACCGCCAGCATCGTGGCCATGTTCGGGGCGAGCATGGCGGCGCCCTTGGCCATGCCTCCGACCGCGAAGCCGTCGCCCGCCACCAGCGTCTCCTTGCGGCGGGTGTCGGTGGTCATGATGGCCTCGGCGGCCGCGCTCCCCTGCGCCGCATCGCCGCCGCGGGCCGCGGCCAGGGCCGGGATCCCGGCCCGCAGGGCGTCCATGGGCAGGTGGTAGCCGATGAGCCCGGTGGAGCAGACCAGGACGTGCTCCGGCTCGCAGCCGATCCCGGTCGCGGTGAGGCCACACATCTCGGTGGCATCGGCCTCGCCTTGCGGACCGGTGGCGGCGTTGGCGTTGCCGCTGGACAGGACCACCGCGGCGGCCTGGCCTGCGGTGGCCTGGAGGTGGCGGCGGGACACGACGACGGGGGCGGCGACCACCAGGTTCTGGGTGAAGACGCCGGCGGCGGCCACCGGGGAGCCGTCCGCGGTGGCGACCAGGGAGAGGTCGGCATCGCCGGAGGCCTTGATGCCGCAGGCGACACCGGAGGCGACGAAGCCGGACGGGGCGACGACGCTCATGCCTGCATCCCGACCAGCGGGAGGCCGGTCGTCTCGGGCAGGCCCAGCATCAGGTTGGCGCACTGGATGGCCTGGCCGGCCGCGCCCTTCACCAGGTTGTCGAGGGCGGCGATGACCACCACCCAGCCGGTGCGGGCATCGGCCCGGGCGGTCACGTGGACGGTGTTGGCGCCGAGCGTCGCCTTGGTGCCGGGCGGCTCGTCGGTGACGACCACGAACGGCTCGGCATCCCAGGCCTCGTGGAGCAGGTCGAGCAGCGAGGCCGTGGTGGGGGCGGACCCGGCGGCGGGGCGGGCGTAGCAGGTGGCGAGGATGCCCCGGTTCATGGGCGCCAGGTGGGGCGTGAACAGCACCTGGACGTCGGTGCCCGCCACCCGGCTGAGGCCCTGCTCGATCTCGGGCGTGTGGCGGTGGTCGAGCAGCCCGTAGGCCACCATGTTCTCGTCCACCGTGCAGAAGGCGGTGCTCGGCTTGAGGCCCCGTCCGGCGCCGGAGACGCCGCTGGCCGCGTCCACCACGATGCCCTGGGGAGAGACCATCCGGGACCGCAGCAGCGGGGCCAGGGCAACGACGGCGGCGGTCACGTAGCAACCGGGGGCGGCGACGCGGGTGGCGCCCCGGAGGTCGTCCCGGAACAGCTCGGGCAGGCCGTAGGCGAACCCGGAG
>DATBGF010000482.1:0-7437 GCA_036558145.1 Acidimicrobiales bacterium | reverse complement strand
CGCGATCGAGTACGGCCTGATCGCCGGCCTCAGCTTCAACGGGCTCGACTGACTGACACGCCAAGAAATCCCCGGAGCCGCGAACACTTAGCGTAATTCCGCCGCTACGGTCCCTCGCCGTGTCGGTCGTCGGCTGACGCGTCACACGTGAAGCCGCCGGAGAGGGACGGGTAACCATGCGCACGACGATGTCGCGCGGCCTCATTGCCGCGCTCGTAGCCACCCTGCTGGCTGTGCCGGCTACTGCCGGTGCATCCGCACGAACTCCGGCGGCGGCCCGCGGGCCCGCGGCGCCGGCCTCCCCCCGAGGGGGTGGGCCGGCCACGCTGGAGGACTGGGAACGGATGGGGCTCCAGACGGTGCCCAAGGAGACACCCTCGGAGGCCGTGCTCAGCGGCCGGGCGGCCCCGGCCGGGGCCAACCCCTACACGAGCCTCCTGCCCGACCCGAGCACGGTCGACTGGGCCTACTGGCAGCAGGTCGCCAAGGCCCGGGGCGAGGCTCGGGCCCAACAGCAGGCCGCGGCGGCGACCACGCCGCCGCTGGTCTACAACGAGCTCGAACCGCCCACGGTGCAAGGCCAGAACGACACCCAGGCCACGGCCGAGTTCGTCAGCGGCTTCGGCACGGGCGGCCGGCGCAACAACCCCGCGGCCCAGCTGGTCGGCACGCTGTCCCCCGGGTCGACGCCCGCGACGGTCGTGCCGTCGGTCGAGGACGACGGCGCCATCCCGCTGGCCAACGTGACCGGCCTCGGCGGCGGCCCGGGCCGCACGGTGACCGACGCCACCATCGGCGACGGGCCGCACGGCAGCGCCGGCACGGGCACCGGCGACTTCGACTACTTCAAGCTCACCGGCGCCCGGGCGGGCCAGATGCTGGTGGCGGACACGGACACGCCCACGTCCGACCTCGACACGGTCGTCGCCCTGCTCGACTCGTCCGGTTTCATCATCGCCTTCAACGACGACGACGGCGTGGACCTCGACAGCAACATGACGGTCACCATCCCGACCGACGGTGACTACTACGTGCTCGTGCTCGGGTTCTTCAGCATCCCGAACGACCCCTTCGACCCGGCCAGCGGGACGGGGGCGGAGAGCGAGGGCGACTACACGCTGAAGCTCGACCTCGACACCGGGGAGACCGACTTCTACAGCTTCGACCTCAAGGCCGGCGACGTCCTGGGGGCCACCGTGAACGGCGCGGGCAGCGAGCTGCGCCTGTTCGATCCCAGCGGCCAGCAGCTGATGGGCTCGCAGCAGGACGCCACGTTCATCTACCCGGGGAACTCGCCGCTGCCCGGCGGCGGCCGGGCCACGCTGGACCACGTCGCCCGGGCCAACGGGCGGTACGCCCTGATGGTCACGGGCGCCGGGTCGGGTGCCTACGACGTCACCGTCGAAGCCCTCCGGCCCGAGGAGCACCAGGAGAAGAACGCGGTCCAGACGCTCTTCGTCGACTTCGACGGCGGGTTCGTCAACACGGGGCCGCTCGGCGGGTTCGGCGTGGTCAACATGTCGCCGCTGGCGTCGTTCCTGCCCCGCTGGGGCCTCACCCCGGCCGACGAGGACGCGCTCATCGACGTCATCCTGGCCACGGTCCAGGAGAACCTGAACAGCGACCTGGCCCAGCAGGGCGGCAACCCGCGCTTCGCGGTGCGGGTCCGCAACAGCCGTGACAACGCGGACACCTTCGGCCAGACCAACGTCAGCCGGCTCGTCGTCGGCGGCACGATCGCCGAGACCGGCATCGACACCATCGGGATCTCGCAGTCCATCGACCCCGGCAACTTCGGGCACGAGGAGACGGCGCTGATCCTGCTGGACATCCTGAGCGACCCGGCCGGGCCCCCCGGCGACCCGTCGCTCAACACCTACATCACCCCCGCCAGCGACCGCATCGCCTTCATCGGCCACGCGATCGGCAACATCGTGTCCCACGAGGCGGGGCACTTCCTGGGCAGCTTCCACGTCGACCAGTTCGACGCACAGGCGAACCTGATGGACCAGGGCGGGAACTTCCCGCTGCTCTACGGGGTCGGCCCCGACGGTGTGGGCGGCACCGCCGACGATCCCGACGTCGATTACGGTGACGACGCGTTCAACCCCGGCGAGGGGTTCACGGGCACCGAGGAGACGCTGATCCGCACGGCGTTCGGGCTGTCCAAGGGGCGCGGCTTCGGCTGAAGCCTCGCCTGAGGTGGCGTTCCAGCCCGGCCGGGCGACCGGCCGGGCCGGCGCCTGCTCACGGGGTCTCGAACGCCGTCTCGTAGTGGACGACCTGCTCGTCGAAGCGGGACAGGATCGCCCGGGCCTCGGCCGCCACGACCGCCGTCTCGTAGTCGGGCCCGGCGAAGGCCCGGACGGCGTCGAGGTCGTCGAAGAACGTCAGGGACACGAGCTCGGTCTCGTCGCCGGTCCCGCGCCGCAGCAGGCGGGCGCCGCGGAAGCCGGCCACGCCCTGCAGCACCGTCAGGACCTCGGTGCGGTAGTGCTGCTCGTACTCGGGTGCGCGGCCTGCCGGTGCCCAGCCTCGCCACATGCGTGTGATCACGAGATCCTCCTGTCTGTCCCCGGTAACACCTTGTTAGCGGGTGCCCTCCAGCGTGGGGTGCGTGGCGGCCGGCGGAGCCGCTCCGACCCCGAGAGGACAAGCAATGTTCGGACAGTGCAAGGACATGACCATCAAGTTCATCAACAACACCGGCGGCGTGATCACCGTGCCCACCGAGGGCCACCGGGTGCGCAACCGCGGCAGCGTCGAGGGCTGGAACGACCTCCAGCTCGGTGAGAGCGTCAACGACCTGGCCCCCGGGGCGGAGCACTCGACCCGCCAGACGCTCACCATCCTGTGCGTGGCGGACGCGGACTTCGAGATCCACTGGACCTCGACCGCGGGCGGCGAGTTCACCCAGCTCTTCAGCGGCCGGAACATCGAGGACAAGCAGGCCGTCCTCCCCCTGACCAAGAACTAGATCCTGCCCCACCCCGGAGGTCGAGGCGGGACCGCCCAGCCGCCTCGGCCTCCGCCCCGCGCCCGGGGGCGCGCCCACAACCCGCCGGAGCGGCACTACCGTCCCGCCGGGGGGTTCTGGCGCCTGGGGGACGGGTGTCACACGTACTGGGGACGGATCCCCCGCCTGCGACGGCGGTCAGCGACGCCGGCGCGCCGGCGGAGCAGGAAGAGCAGGCGGCGCAGCCGGAGCGGCGGAGGAGCCTGCCGGGTTGGGCTGTGGTCGGCGGGCTCACGCTGGTGGTCGCCGCCGTCCCGCTGGCGGTCGCCCTTGTGGCGCTCGCGTCGCCGCGCTGGTACCCGGTCATGGACCTGGCCGAGACCGAGCTGCGCATGCGGGACATCGGGACCGGCCACACCCCGCTGGTCGGGATGCCGGGGCGGATCATCGGCTACGGCCAGCAGGGCAACCATCCCGGACCGCTCAGCTTCTACACCCTCTGGCCGATGTACTTCGTGGCCGGGCGCAGCGCCTTCGGCCTGCACCTCGCCACCATCGTGTCCAACGTGGGCGCGGTGGCGGTGGCGCTGGCGATCGCGTACCGGCGGAAGGGCCCGCTGCTGGCGCTCGGCATGGCCTGTGCGCTGGCGGTGCTGCTCCGGGGCGCCGGGGTCACCCTGTTCATCGAGGTGTGGAACCCCTACCTGACGATCCTGTGGTGGGTCGTGTTCTTGCTGGCGGTCTGGTCGGTCCTCTGCGCCGACCTCGCCCTGCTCCCGGTGGCGGTCTTCGCCGGTGCGTACTGCATGCAGACCCACCTGTCCTACGCCGGCATGGTGCCCGCCGTCGGGCTGCTCGCGCTGGCGGCCCTCGTCCTCCTGGCCGTGCAGCGGCGGCGGGACCGGGCGGCACTGGTCCGGCTCGGCGCCTGGTCCGCCGGGTCGGCCGCGCTCGGCCTGCTGCTCTGGGCCCCGCCGCTCGTCGAGGAGCTGCGGCACCGGCCCGGCAACTTCGCCATCATCCGCGACAGCTTCTCCCACCCGGCCGATCGCTCGGTCGGGCTCGGCTGGGATGCGCTGCACCCGCTGCTGTCCTACCTGGATCCCGTCGGGCTGCTGTCGGACTTCCGCGCCACCGATCTCGAGCCCTACCGCGGGATCTGGCCGCTCGGGCTCGCCGTGCTCGTGGGGTGGGCGGCGACCGCGGTGATCGCCTGGCGGCGGCGGGCGGACGAGCCCGAGCTGGCCCGCCTCCACCTGGTCGTGGCGGTCACGCTGGCGGCCGGCCTGATCTCGATCAGCCGGATCCAGGGCCCGGTCCGCCACTACCTGCTGTTGTGGGAGTGGGCGACCGCCGTGCCCCTGGCCGTGGCCACCGGCTGGACCGTCGCCCTCCTGCGGCGGGAGCGCCGCTCGGCGGCCCCGGCCGTGGCGGCGCTGGCCGCGGTGATGCTGGTGGCCGCCGCCCAGTTCGGCTGGCAGGGGGCGCAGGTGGAGGTCCAGGCCGCCCGGGAGACGGGCGTGCTGGCCCGCCTGGCGCCGCCGACGATCGCCGCGCTGCGCTCCGGGGACGTGCCCGGCGGGGGCGAGGACGGCCGCTACCTGGTCCGCTGGGGTGACGACCAGGAGGGCTTCGGGGTGGCCGGCCTGGGCCTGTTCAACGAGCTCGACCGGCAGGGCTTCACGGTCCGCGCCGTCAAGTTCTTCGGGTTCGCCGTGGTCCCCTACCGGACCATGGACGTCGACGACGCCACCGCGACGGTGAACATCGTGGTCGGCCCGGACATGATCGAGAGGTGGCGGGACACGCCCGGCGCCGTCGAGGTCGCCTACGCGGATCCGCGCAGCGACGAGGAGCGGGAGCGCTACGACCGGCTCCACGACCAGGTGGTCGAGGCGATGCTCGACGCCGGGCTGCCAGACCGGGTGGCGTCGCTGGACCGGAACCTGTACTTCACCGTGTACGACCCCGGCCTGCCACCGGACATCGCCGAGATGGCCCGGCCCCTGTTCGACATGGGCCTGCCGGCCGCGGTGTTCGTCGCCCCGCCCGAGGCCGGCTGAGCCCGGCCCTCAGGCGGGCGAGGCGCCGGCGGCGGCCTTGATGGCGGCGAGGATGCCCTGGTAGCCGGTGCAGCGGCAGAGGTTGCCGGACAGCCCGGTGCGGATCTCGTCGTCGGTCGGATCCGGGTTGTCGCGCAGGAACGCCGTGGCCGACAGCACGAAGCCGGGCGTGCAGAACCCGCACTGCAGGCCGTGCTGGTCCCGGAACGCGGCCTGGACCGGGGACAGCTCGCCGTCGACGGCGACGCCCTCGATGGTCGTGACCTCGGCGCCGCCGGCCTGCACGGCGAACACCAGGCAGGACCGGGCCGCCTCGCCGTCGAGCAGCACCGTGCAGGCGCCGCAGACGCCGTGCTCGCACCCGAGGTGGGTGCCGGTGAGGTGGCACCGGTCCCGCAGGAAGTCGGCCAGCGTCAAGCGGGGCTCGACCGCCGCCCGCCGGTCGGTGCCGTTGACGCGCACCTCGATCGGGACCTCAGCCACCGTCAGCCTCCTCGTGTGCCTCCTCGACCGCCCGGCGCCAGGCCCGGGCCACCATCACGGCGCCCACGCGGCGCCGGTAGTCCGCCGGGGCGTGCAGGTCGGCGGGCACCTCGGACAGGTCCTCCGTGGCGGCCCGCCCCAGCTCGTCGGGGACGACGTCGTCCGCCGCGGCGCCGATGGCCGCCGCCTCGGCCGCCCGGGCCCGCAGCGGGACCGGACCGAGGCCGAACAGCCCGATGGCGCAGCGCTCCACCCGCCCGGCGCCGTCGAGCCCGACCGCGACGCAAGCGCCGGCCAGGGCGAAGTCGCCGTGGCGGCGGGCGACCTCGTCCACCGCGAAGCCGCAGCGGCCCTCCCACACGGGGAACGTGACGGCGGTCAGCAGGTCGCCGTCGCCCACGGCCGTGGTCCACAGGCCGGTGAAGAAGTCGGCGGCGGGCACGCTGCGGGTGCCGTCCGGGGACAGGATCTCCATGTCGGCGTCCAGGGCGAGGGCGACGGCCGGGTACTCGGCCGCGGGGTCGGCGTGGGCCAGGGACCCGCCGATCGTGCCCCGGTTGCGGATCTGGAAGTGCCCGATCAACGGCGTCGCCCGGGCCAGCAGCGGGACCGCGGCGGCGACGTCCTCCGACCGCTCGATGGCGGCCTGGGTGGTGGCCGACCCGATCCGCAGGGCGCCGTTGTGGCGCTCGATGCCACGGATCCCCTCGACCCGGCGCAGGTCGACCAGGTGGTCGAACACGGCCAGCCGCAGGGCGAGCATGGGCACCAGGCTCTGCCCGCCGGCCAGGACCTTGGCCCCGTCGCCCAGCTCGGACAGCAGGCCCACGGCCTCGTCCGGCGTGGCGGGCGCGTGGTACTCGAAGGGCGCCGGCTTCATGACGCCTCGGCGATCAGGGCCAGGACCGCCGCCGGTCCCAGCGGCAGCCGGGTCACCGTCACGCCCAGGGGCGCCAGCGCGTCGGCCACCGCGTTGATCACGGCCGGCGGGGCGCCGATGGCGCCGCCCTCGCCGACGCCCTTGTAGCCGCCCGGGTTGGGGGCGGGCGTCTCGACATGGCCGTACTCGATCACCGGCACCTCGGCGATGGTGGGCAGCAGGTAGTCCATGAGCGTGGACGACAGCGGGTTGCCCTCGCTGTCGTAGGCGAGGTGCTCGTAGAGGGCGCCGCCGATCCCCTGCACGCTGCCCCCGGCGATCTGGCCCTCCACGACGGTCGGGTTGATCATCGGGCCGCAGTCCTCGCTGACGATGTAGCGCAGCAGCGTGACGAGGCCGGTCTCCCGGTCCACCTCGCACGTGCACACGTGGGTGGCGTTGGCCCACACGCTCATGGCCTCGGCCCGGTAGCGGCCGCTGGCCTCCAGGCCCGGCGGCACGCCGGCGGGCAGCGTCGCCGGCTCGAAGTAGGCGGCCGCCGCGATCTCGGCCAGCGACAGGCCGATCGACGGCGTGCCCCGCACCGCGGCCCGGCTGCCGGCCAGCTCGATGTCGTCGGGGGCGGCCTCCAACTTGTGGGCGGCGATGGCCACGATCCGGTCCCGCAGCCCGGACGCGGTCTCGGCCACCGCCCCGGCCAGCATCGGGCCGCTGCGGCTGCCGCCGGTCCCGGCGCCGAACGGGGTGACGGCGGTGTCGCCCTGCACCGTGTGCACGTCGTCGATGTCCGCGCCCAGGGCGTCGGCGACGAGCTGGATCACCGTGGTCTCCAGGCTGTTGCCGCACGACCCGCCGGCCACGTAGACGTTCACGGCGCCCGAGGGCTCGATGCGGATGGTGGCGCCCTCGGTGCCGTAGAACCCCATGCCGGTGGCGGTCGGCTCGATGTAGCTGCACGTGCCCAGCCCGACGAGGCGACCGGCGGCGCGGGCCTCGGCCTGCTCCTTGCGGAAGGCGTCGAGGTCGAGGATGTCCAGCGCGTGCTCGAAGGTCTC
>DATBGF010000481.1:0-4170 GCA_036558145.1 Acidimicrobiales bacterium | reverse complement strand
CCGGGCAGCACGTCCTCCTTCTGAGCCGGCGTGCCGCCCGCGGCGACGGCCGCGGCCACCACGTTGACCGGCACCAGCGGACCGGGCGACACGCAGCGGCCCATCTCCTCGGCCACCAGGACCAGGTCGCACAGCCCGTGC
Organism: Acidimicrobiales bacterium; assembly: GCA_036558145.1. GTDB lineage: Bacteria > Actinomycetota > Acidimicrobiia > Acidimicrobiales > VFJN01 > ZC4RG19. The sequence goes on along the minus strand of DATBGF010000481.1, from coordinate 4,029 downwards.
TCGCCCACCGATCCCCCGCCGTCGGCTTCGGGCACCAGGAGCGAGGTCCAGCCCAGCGCCGCCCCGCGGCACCACCACTCGCGGGGGAAGCCGGCGGGGTCGTCCTCCAGCGTGCGCACCCACGACACCGGGGACTCCGCCGCCAGGAACTTGCGCGTGGTCGCCTGGAAGACGCGCTGGTCCTCGCTCAGCTCCAGATCCACCCGTGTATGGTATCTAACAGCGATGTCACTTCTGAGCAGTTGTCACTTCTAGGCAGAGGTGTGCGATGCCGTCTCGCGAGCTCGACTTCCCCGTCTTCGACGCGGACAACCACATGTACGAGACCCCGGACGCCCTCACGAAGTTCCTCCCCGAGGCCTACGCGAACGTCGTCCAGTACGTCGAGGTGCGGGGGCGCACCAAGATCGCGGTGAAGGGCCGGATCAGCGACTACATCCCCAACCCGACCTTCGAGCGGGTGGCCGCCCCCGGGGCCCAGGAGGACTACTTCAAGCAGGGCAACCCCGAGGGCAAGTCGCGCCGGGAGATCATGGGCCGGGCCATCGAGGCCCTCCCCGCCTTCCGCGAGCCGGGCCCCCGCCTCGAGCTGATGGACGAGCTGGGGCTGGACCGGGCGCTGATGTGGCCCACGCTGGCCAGCCTGGTCGAGGAGCGCCTGCGGGACGATCCCGAGACCACCCACGTCGTGATCCACGCGCTGAACCAGTGGATGCACGAGCACTGGAGCTTCGACTACGAGAACCGCATCTTCCCCACCCCGGTGATCACGCTGCCGATCGTCGAGCGGGCCATCGAGGAGCTGGATTGGGTCACCGAGCGGGGCGCCCGCATCGTGCTGATCCGCCCCGCGCCGGTCCCCGGCTACCGCGGCCCGCGCAGCTTCGCCCTGCCCGAGTTCGACCCGTTCTGGGAGCTCGTGGAGGAGCGGGACATCGTCGTCGGCATGCACGCCTCGGACAGCGGCTACCAGCGCTACCTCAACGAGTGGGAGGGCGTGCCGGGCGACGAGTTCCTGCCGTTCAAGAGCGGCGGCGCCTTCGCCGCCATCAGCCACGCCAGCTCCCGGGCCATCACCGACACGGTGGCGTCGGCCATCGGCCACGGGCTGTGCACCCGGTTCCCCGGCCTCAAGATCGTGCCGGTGGAGAACGGGTCGAGCTGGGTGCGGCCGCTGCTCCACGACCTGGAGTCGACCTACGCCTTCAACCCCCACCTGTTCGACGAGGACCCGGTGGCGGTGTTCAAGCGGAACATCTTCGTGCACCCGTTCCACGAGGACGACCCGGTCGGGCTGTGCGAGGCCATCGGCGCCGACAACGTGGTGTTCGGCTCGGACTTCCCGCACCCGGAGGGCATGTCGGACCCGCTGGCCTTCGTGGACGACCTCGCCGGGCTGTCGCCCGAGGACACGGCCAAGGTCATGGGGGGCAACCTGGCCCGCCTCATGAACGTCGCCTGACCCGATGGCCGGCGAGCCCAGCTTCCCGCCCTACTCCCCCACCAGCGGCGAGCTGATCCGCCACGCGGCCGGGGCGTTCGGCGCCAAGACGCTGGCGGTGCTGGGCGACGGGCGGCTCACCTACGCCGAGGCCGATGCGCAGTCGGCCGTGCTGGCCCGGGGACTGCTGGCCACGGGGGCGGGCAAGGGGTCGCGCATCGGCCTGCTGGCCGGCAACAGCCCGGACTGGATCGTCGGCTGGCTCGGCATCACCCGCATGGGCGGGGTCGCGGTCCTGCTCAACACCTACAACAAGGCCGCTGAGCTGGGCTGGCTGCTGCGCCACGGCGACGTCCAGACACTGCTCACGGTGGACGCCCACCTGGGCCACGACTACCTGGACCGGCTGGAGGAGGCCGTGCCCGGGCTGGCCGAGTCGTCGCCGGGCCAGATCTTCCGGCCGTCGCACCCGTACCTGCGGGCGGTTTGGACGTGGGGCTCGGGCCGGCGGCCGTGGGCCACGCCGGTGGCCGCCCTGGTGGCCGCGGGTGAGCGCGTCGATCCGGACCTGCTGGCCGCGTGCGAGGCCGAGGTCACGCCGGCCGATCCCATGGCGGTCGTGTACTCGTCCGGCTCGACCGCCGCGCCCAAGGGCGCGGTCCACAGCCACGGGGCCGTCGTCCGCCACGCCCACAACCTGTGGCCCATGCGCGACCTGCGCCGCGACGACGTGCTCTACACGCCGATGCCGCTGTTCTGGGTGGGCGGGCTCAGCTTCACGCTGGTGGCCGCCCTGCACGCGGGGGCGACGCTGGTGTTCGAGGACCAGTTCGAGCCCGGCGCCACCCTGGCGCTGATCGAGCGGGAGCGGGTCACCCAGGTGCTCGGCTGGCCGCACATGGGCAAGGCGCTCCTGGACCACCCGAGCTACCCCGAGCGGGACCTGTCCTCCATCCGGGGCGGCACGCTGGCCGCGCTGCCGATGGACGCGGCGGCGGGGAGCGCCCCGCCCAAGGCCACGTCGCTGGGCATGACCGAGACGCTCGGTCCCCACACCTTCGACTCCTACGACCACCCGCTGCCTCCGGAGAAGGAGGGCTCGTTCGGCCTGTCCGTCCCCGGCGTGGAGCACAAGCTGGTCGACCCGGTGTCGGGCGAGGACGTGCCCGTCGGCGCCACCGGCGAGCTGTGGGTGCGCGGCTATTCGCTCATGCTCGGGCTCCACAAGCGGGAGCGGGCGGACACGTTCACGCCCGACGGCTGGTACCGCACGGGCGACGGCGGGCACTTCGACGAGGACGGGCACTTCTACTTCACCGGCCGGCTCGGCGAGGGCATCAAGTCCTCGGGGATGAACGTCACGCCCCGGGACGTCGAGATCGCGCTGGAGGCACTGCCCGAGGTGGCGCTGGCCTTCGTCACCGGCATCGCCCATCCCCACCGGGGCCAGGACGTGGTGGCGGCCGTGGCCCTGCGCCCGGGCGACACGCTGGACGAGGACGAGGCCCGCAAGCGGGTCAAGGAGGCGATCGCCTCCTACCAGGTGCCGCGGCACATCGCCGTGTTCACGGACCAGGCCGAGCTGCCCTGGCTCGACTCCGGCAAGCTCGACCGGCGCCGCCTGGCGACCATCCTCGGAGAGCGTTTTCGGGAAGACTGAGCGTCGTGGAGTTCGACCCGTACAGCGAGACGTTCTTCGAGGACCCCTGGGAGACCTACCGCTGGCTGCGGGACGAGCACCCGATCTACCACCACGAGCGCCTCGGCTTCTACGCGGTGTCGCGCTACGACGACTGCATGGAGGTCCACAAGGACGCGGCCAGCTTCAGCTCCACCCGGGGCGTGACGCTGGACCAGCTGCGCAGCGCCGCGTTCGGCGAGGCGGTCGAGGGCCAGGGGTTGCTCATCATGACCGACCCGCCCCGCCACGAGCGGCTGCGCAAGCTGGTGAGCCGGGCCTTCACCCCCCGGCGCATCGCGGCCTGGGAGCCGGTCGTGTCCCGAGTCATCGGTGATGCCCTCGACCGGCTCGACGGCACCACGTCGTTCGACGCTGTGGTCGACTTCTCGGGACCGTTCCCCGTCGAGGTCATCAGCGAGATCGTGGGCATCCCGCCGGCCGACCGCCAGCAGCTGCGCCACTGGACCGACACCACGCTGGAGCGCGAGATCGGCAACCCCTTCCCCACCGACGCGGGCATCGAGGCTGCCATCGCCACCGGCGAGTACATGCGCGCCCTGGTGGCCGACCGGCGGCGCCACCCCGCCGACGACATGCTCGGGCACCTGCTGGAAGCCGAGGTCGAGGGGGACGACGGCACTGTCGAGCGGCTGGACGACGACGCGGTGGCCGGGTTCGTCGTCCTGCTCATCGCAGCCGGAGCCGAGACGGTCACCAAGCTGGTGGGCAACGGGGTCATGACCTTCGCCGAGCACCCGGCCGAGCTGGCGCGGTTGAAGGCGGACCCCGGCCTGGTCGCCTCGGCCGTGGAGGAGGTCCTCCGCTTCCGGGCCCCCGCCCAGTACGCAGGACGCTTCTGCGTGGCCGACTGGCCCCGCCACGGCACGACGATCCCCGCGGGCAGCCC
>DATBGF010000480.1:0-1702 GCA_036558145.1 Acidimicrobiales bacterium | reverse complement strand
CGAGCACCGCCACGATGGCGAGGGATGTCGCGATCCGTCGTGTCATGGGGACCAGCCTCGACCACCCGGGTGACAGCCCTCCGACCCCGGCGTGAGCGGGCGTTGAACCCCACCCGAACTCACGGCGTCGCGGCTCAGTGGCCGGCGAGGACGTTCTTGACCAGCGCGATGGCGGTGGCCACGACGAGGATCGAGACGCCGTACACCATCGAGCGGGCGTGGCTCGCCCCGGTGCCGCGGGCGACGGCGTAGCCGGCCAGGGCGATGAGGACGGCCAGGACCAGGCGGACCACGTCGAGCTCGGCCGAGTCCGGGAACATCAGGATCGCGATCGTGGCCAGCAGGGCCACGGCCGCCGCGCCGGCCAGCTGGGCCCCGGCCGCGGCTGCGTCCTGGCCGCGGATCGTCCCCGAGGCGACCAGCCGGGACGACACGCGGAAGGCGAACCAGTGGGCCAGTGCCAGGCCGAGCGTCGTGCCCCACACGATCTTGAACGTGTCCGCCGCGTGGCCCTCGCCGTGCTCGGACACGACCGACAGGGCCGCCAGCAGGCAGATCGCGACGTACAGCGCCATGGTGAACGCCTCCTTGCGGAGCTCCACCGCCTCGTCGCCGGTGGTCTCGACATCGGGCCGCACCATGCCGCCATCGTGTCAGGACGGCGGCCGGCGGAGTAGAACTGGCCCAGCAAGCGGACTGCGTCCCCAATGAACTACGGCTGGTTTTGGCTCTCCGGGGTCGGCCTCGTCATCACGGTGTGCTCCATAGGCGCAGCCCGGCGGCCCGACATCCCTGCATGGGAGGCGCGGGTGTTCCGCGCCGTGAACGGGCTGCCCGACTGGCTGTACTGGATCCTGTGGGTGCCGATGCAGCTCGGCAACCTGGTGGTCGGGACCGTGGTGGGCCTGATCGCGGCCAGGCGGACCCACGAGTGGGCCGTGGCCATAGGTGTGATCCTGGCCATGGTGCTCAAGCTCGTGACCGAGCGGGTCGTCCGGCACGAGATGAAGGACTACCTGGCCGTCCGGGAGCGGCCGGGCACGAGCCAGCCCGGCGCCATCCTGCGGGGTTCGGACGTGCCGTCGCAGGGGCCGAGCTTCCCCTCCGGCCACGTGATCCTGGTGGCGGCCCTGGCGACCGTCGTGGCCCCGACGCTGTCCGGGGTGGTGGTGGGCGGGCCGTTCCTGCTCATCCTCCTGGTCATGGTCGGGCGGGTCTACGTCGGCGCCCACAACCCGCTCGACGTCACCGCGGGGCTCGGGACCGGGCTGCTGCTCGGCGGGGTCATCGCCGCCTTCGTGGGCTGAGCGTCACCCCTCGGGGGTGATCACGGGGAGCCCGCCGGGGTGTGCGATCGGGTGGTGGAGAGCCCTGCGGCAGACGCAGTGGAGGAAGGCCCCTCCGGCGTCCTGGGAGTGCGCCAGGCGGCGTTCATCGGCGTCGGCGCCATGGTGGGGGCGGGGATCTTCGCCCTGCTCGGCGCGGCCGGCGAGGTCGCCGGCGCCGCGGTCTGGGTCTCGTTCCTGCTCGCCGGCGGGGTCGCCGGGCTGCAGGGCTACTCGTTCGCCAAGTTCGGGGCCCGCTACCCCTCGGGCGCGGGCCTGCTCGAGTACGTCCGCCGGGCCTACGGTGACGGGCACGTCACCGGCGTGATCGCCTGGCTGATCCTGGGGGCCAACGCCATCATCACCGGCATGGTGGC
>DATBGF010000479.1:0-11765 GCA_036558145.1 Acidimicrobiales bacterium | reverse complement strand
AGCCGCCGCCCTTGGTGCCGTAGACGTCGTAGCAGGCGTAGCGGCCCGTGAGGACGTAGTGCCCGGGCCCGGGGATCTCGCCGGTGGCCAGGTACTCGTCCACGTACAGCGACAGCATCCACAGCACGCCCTCGGCCACCGCCACGTCCAGGTGGACGCCCTCGCCGGTCCGCTGGCGGCCGACCAGCGCGGCGAGGATCGCCACGGCCGCGGCCATCCCCCCGGCCGCGATGTCGGCCACCGTGGCCCCCGGCAGCAGCGGGCGGCCCCCGCTGCCCCGGCCGGACATGTGCAGGTAGCCGGCGGCAGCCAGGTAGTTGAGGTCGTGACCGGCCCGGGCGGCGTAGGGGCCGTCCTGGCCGTAGCCGCTGGTCGAGCAGTACACGATGCCGGGCTGGGCGGCCCGCACCGCGTCGTAGCCCAGGCCGAGCCGGTCCATGACGCCCGGCCGGAACGACTCCAGCACCACGTCCGCGGTGGCGGCCAGGCGCAGGAAGGCGGCGCGGCCCGCAGGCGCCTTGAGGTCGATCTCGGCCCGCTCCAGGCCCCGCTGGCCGCTGTAGGCGTGGAACGGCGGCACCAGCGGCGTGGCCCCGGCCTTGGGCGGTGGGCCCACCTTCACCACCCGGGCGCCGTAGTCGGCCAGCAGGCGCGAGCAGCGTGTGGCCGGTCCCACGGTCGAGAGATCCAGGACGGTGGTCCCGTCGAGCAAGCCCTCAGCCATCAGAAGTTCTTGGGGAGGCCCAGCTTGCGGGTGGCGATGATGTTCTTCTGCACCTCGGACGTGCCGCCGCCGATGGTGTCGATGACCGTGTAGCGGTAGGTGGACTCGGCCCGGCCGGCCATGGGCGCGTCCTCGGTGCCCACCCGCAGCTGCGACCCGGGCCCGCCCAGGTCCATGGAGGCGTCGGCGAGGCGCCGGGACAGCTCGGTGGCGAACAGCTTGTACTCCGACGCCTCGGCCCGGGGCGGGTCGCCGCCCTGCATGGACGCGTGCACGAACCGCAGGCCCAGCAGCCGGGCCACCTCGCCCTCGGTGACCAGCCGGGCGATCCGCTGGCGCACGACGGGATCGTCCCGCAGCGGCTCGCCGTCGACCGCGGCGGTCCGGACGTGGTCCACCAGGATCTGCAGCCGGGCGTCGATCTGGCTGTAGGTGAACATCGTGAAGCGCTCGAGGTCGAGCGCCTGGGCGATGTACTGAAAGCCCCGGTTGAGGTCGCCCACCACGTAGTCGTCGTGGACGAACACGTCGTCGAAGAACACCTCGTTGGTGCGCTCGTCGCCCATGGTCCAGATCGGCCGGATGGTGAGGCCGGGGTCGTCCAGCGGCACCAGGAACAGGGTGATGCCGTGGTGCTTCGGGGCCTCGGGGTCGGTGCGGGCGCCGACCCAGTACCACTCGGCGAAGTGGGCCGAGGTGGTCCACGTCTTCTGGCCGTTGAGCCGCCAGCCGTCGCCGTCGCGGGTGGCCCGCAGCTGCATGGCGGCGGCGTCGGAGCCGGCGTTGGGCTCGGAGTAGCCGACCGCGAACTCGACCTCGTTGCGCAGGATCTTGGGCAGGAACTCGGCCTTGAGCTTCTCGGAGCCGTGCTTGATCAGCGTCTTGCCGATGATGCCGACGCCCTTGCCGATCTGGGGCGCCCCCCGCCGGGCCAGGGCCTCGTTGAGCAGGTACTCGTAGACGCCGTCGCCCTCGGACCCGCCGTACTGCTTCGGCCAGGTCATGCCCAGCCAGCCCCGCTCGCCCACCTCGGCCATGAAGGCCCGGCGCTCGGGGGTGTCGCAGATCTGGGCCATGTTCTCGCGGGTGGGATCCATGACGGCGGGGTCGTCCCGCTCGTCGAGGAAGGCCTCGACCTCGGCGAGGAACGCCTGCTGCTCCTCGGAGAACTCGAAGTCCATGCGCTACCCCCACACACAAATCTGACGGATCGTCAGATTAGCAGGGGTCAGCGCGCGACGAACCCTCGCAGGGGCTGGACGGGGGCGAGGCGGCGCTCCTCGACCCGGGCGAACCCGGCCGTGCGCAGGGCGCCGAGCAGCTCGGCACTGGTGGGCAGGCCGACGCTCCCCGCGGTCGAGCGCAGCACGACGTCGAGGTGGGCGGCGGCAGGATCGCCGGTCCCCGCCACCGCGGTTCCGAGGACCACCGTGCCGCCCGGCGCCAGCTCCCGCAGCCGGGCCAGGAGCGCCGGCTGGTCCCCGGGGGCGAAGTAGTAGATGTTCTGCAGCGCCAGGACCAGGTCCCACGGCCCCGTGAGCTCGGGCGGCAGGCAGCGCAGGTCGGCCACCTCGACCCGGAACCTCGCGTCGAGCCCCCACTCCGCGAGGTGGCGCCGGGCCAGCGCCACCACGTCGGTCTGCACGTCGACGCCGGCCCCGGTCGACTCGGGCGCCGCCTCGGCCACGTGGCGCAGGTAGACGCCCGAGCCGCAGCCCACGTCCAGCACCCGCCCGGGCCGGCAGCCGGCCACCACGTCGGCCACGAACGGGGCGAAGATCGGCTCGGCGACCCGCGAGGTGCGGGCCACCAGCTCAGCGTGGGTCGCCAGGTAGTCGCCCGGCCCCGCGCCGGCCAGCCGGGCGTCGAGGCTGCGGTACACGTCGCTGCCGTACACGACGGCCTCCTCCGGCAGGGCCGCCAGCCCGTCGACCGCCGGGTCGACCACCGCCCGGGCCCGGACGCCCTTCAGCCGCCAGCGGTCGCCGCGCCGGTCGAGCTCGCCGACGGCCCGGCCCACCTCCAGCAGCGACCCCAGCAGCCCGAGGTCGACCACCCCCAGCTCGGCGGCCAGCTCGTCGGGGGTGCGGGGCCGGCCGTGCAGGGCGGCCAGCAGTCCTATGCGGGCCGCGGTCCCCAGGAACTCCACCCGGAGCCACGAGGTGAAGTCCCGCACCAGCAGCCCGTGGGCCCGCTTGTGCCGCAGCCGCAGGCCCGACAGGGCCAGGCGGGCCGAGTAGCGCATCCTCCCATCATCCCCCGATCGCCCCCGCCTCCCGCAGCCGGGCCAGCTCGGTGCCGTCGAGCCCCAGCTCGGCGGCCAGCACGGCGTCGGTGTGCTCGCCCAGCCACGGCACCCGGGTCTCCGGGCCCTCGGCCATGGCCGACAGCTTGACCGGGTTGCCCGGGACCAGGATCGGCTCGGCCACCCCGTCGCTGCGCGGCACCTCCACCAGCATGTCCCGGGCCGCGACGTGGGGATCGGCGATGACCTCGGGCGGCGTCAGGCACGGCCCTGCGGCCAGGCCCGCCGCGCTGAGCGCGGCGGCCGCCTCCACCTTGGTGCGGGACGCGGCCCAGGCCTCGATGGCGGCCCGCACCTCGCCCGCGTGCTCGACCCAGCCGGCGGAGGTCGCCATGGTCGGGTCGTCGTTCCACTCCGGCCTGCCGATCACCTCGGCCAGCGCCACGAAGTGCTGCGGCCGCACGGCCTGGAGCACGAAGAACCCGTCGCCGGCCGCGAACGTGTCCACGATGGCCTTGATCTCGGTCTCGACGGGGCCGTGCACGCCCATGGACCACAGGTTGGTCACGATGTCGGTCATGGCCATCACCGCGTCGAGCATGGCCACGTCCACCCGCTGGCCCCGCCCGGTCCGGTCCCGGTGGCGCAGCGCCGCCAGCACCCCGACCGTGCCGAACAGCGCGCTGGAGATGTCGCCCAGCGCGCCGACCGGGTTGGCCCGGGGGTTGCGGCCCGGCTCGCGCCGGTACTCGTAGATCCCGGACATGCCCTCCACGATGGCGGCGTAGGCCGGCCAGGACCGGTACGGCGTGTCGCCCGTGTTCCCGAAGCCCGACAGCGACAGGTAGATCACCGCCGGGTGGCGCTCGGCGACGACGTCGTAGCCCAGGCCGAGGCGATCCATGGTCCCCGCCTTGAAGTTCTCGCACACGACGTCGAACCGCCCGACCAGGGCGAGGAACAGCTCGCGGCCCTCGGGGTGCTTGAGGTCGAGCGCCAGGCTGCGCTTGCCCAGGTTGTTGCGCAGGAACGTCGCGCCCACCTTGCGCCCCTCGGGGTCGAGCATGTGGGGGAAGGCACCCCGGCCGGACTCGCCGGTGCCGGGGTGCTCCACCTTGACCACCTCCGCGCCCAGCCGGGCCATGAGCTGGGTGGCGTAGGGGAGCGCCTGCATCTGCTCGGCGGCCAGCACCCGCACTCCGTCGAGCGGCTTGCCGAACGGGGCGGCCTCGGGGTTGGCGACGTCTCCCAGGTGCATGCACTGGTCCTAGGTCAGCCGACCTTTGCGTCGCAAGAACGGTGCGCGTCCGGCTCAGCCGACGTTGAACCCCTGGCTCGCCCGGCTGAACGCCGCGAACTTGCGCAACAGGTCCCGGGGGATCGTGTAGTTCCGCTCGCGGTGGTCCCGGTGCAGCCGGAAGTCGTCGGGCTCGGTCGTGACCTCGCCGCCCATGATCAGGCGGGCGTCCTCGGGCATCGCGGCGGCGACGGCGTCCACCGCGTCGGCGATGGCCACCGACTCTGCGGCGGTCACGGCACAACCGTTGTTGGACCCCATGACCTCGAGCGTCGCGTCATCGACGATGCGGGCGTCGCCGATGATCTCCAGGATCGGCCGCCACATGGACCAGTTGAGCTTCATGCTCTCACCCACGGTGGGGTCCAGCCACAGGCCCATCGTTCCCGTCGCCTCCTCGTGCTCGCCTCCGAACGACGCCGGACCGTACCGCGGCCACGACGCCGTCCTCACGCGGCTTATGGGAGACTGGACGCGTGGCGCTGACCACCGAGTCGCCGCCGGCCACGCGGCGACGAACCTGGGCGCCCGTGCTTGGGTTGGCTGCCGGCGTCGGGGCCGTGCACGTCGTGCTCAGCGGGCGTTTCGGGTTCCACCAGGACGAGCTCTACCTGCTGGCGGCCGGCCGCCACCCCGCGCTCGGCTATGTCGACCAGCCGCCGCTCGCGCCCCTACTGGTCCGGGGGATCACCGCGCTGATCGGCGAGCACCTGTGGCCGCTGCGGGTCGTGTCGGGGGCGGCCCACGCCGGCCTGGTCGTGGTGATGGCGGCCGTCGCCTCGGTCGTGGGGGGTGGCCGTGCCCGGTCGATCTTCGTGGCGGCGCTGGCCGCGGCGACGATGCCGGTGTTCGTGGCGGCGGGGGCCCGCTTCGATCCCAGCACGCTGGGGTTGCTGTGCTGGGCGCTGGCGCTCTGGGCGGTGGTGTCCGTGCTCGCGGGCGCCGACCCGCGCTGGTGGTTGGGAGCGGGCGCGGCGCTCGGGGCGACGCTGGAAGCGACGTGGACCGGTCCGCTGCTGGCCGGCGCGCTGATCCTCGGCCTGGTGCTGGCCCCCGGGGCCCGGCGCCACCTGCTCGACCGGTGGGCGGGAGCGGGCGCGCTGGTGGCGCTGGTGGTGTGGCTGCCCAACCTGGTGTGGCAGGCGCTCAACCACTGGCCCGTGCGGGAGCTCCACGCCGCGGCCGTGGCCCCCGCGGGCCAGGACGGGCTAGCCGACTTCGTCGTCCGCCAGATCGTGCTGGCCGGGCCGGCAGGGATCGTGCTGGGCGTCGTCGGGGTGGGCTGGGCCTGGGGGCACCGGCCGTGGCGGGCCCTGGCGGTCCCGGCCGTGCTCGTCGCGGCCGGGCTGGTCGCCGCGGGCGCCCGGGCCGAGGACCTGGGCTTCGCCTACGTGGTCGCCGTCCCCGCCGGGGTGGTGTGCGCCGATGCCTGGGCGGCGGACGACAGCCGCCGGTGGAACCAGACCGTAGCCGCGGTGGCCGCCGGGCTGATCCTCGTGCCGCTGGCCGCGCCGATCACGTCGCTCGACTCCTACACCGACCTGTACCTCAGCCTCGACGCCAGCCTGGCCGAGGAGGTGGGCGCGGACGAGACCGCGGCCCTGGTGGCCCGGGTCTACGACATCCTGCCCGCGGGGGAGAAGGAGAACGCCCGGGTCATCGCGGCCGACGCCGGCGTGGCCGCCACGCTCGACCTCTACGGTCCGGCGCACGGCCTGCCCCGCGGCTACGTCATGTCCCCGGACCGCAGCTACGCCGACTGGTGGCCCGACCGCCAGCCGGCCGGGACCGTGATCTTCGTGAACTACACCCGCCAGGAGCTCGAGCCGTACTGCGACGCGCTGGGGCCCGTCGCCATCCTCGGCAACAGCCGGGGCCTGCACAACGAGTCGTTCGAGGCGCCCATCTCGGTGTGCAGCGTCATGAAGGTGACCTCGCGCGCGCTGCGCGAAGGGCTCGTCGGCAGCAGCTGAGCGGCGAAATGTGACGACCCGTCAGATCCGGCCGTACCCTGGCGGGCCATGACCGCCCGCGGGATCCTGAGCTACGGCGCCTACCTGCCGTACCGGCGCCTCGACCGGGCCGAGATCCGGGCCGTGGCCGGCACCGGCGGGGGCAAGGGCACCCGCACGGTGGCGTCCTACGACGAGGACAGCACCACGCTGGGCGTGGCCGCCGCCCGCCGGGCGCTGCTGGCCGCCCCCGGGGTGAAGCCGGCGTCCCTCTGGTTCGCCACCGTGAGCCCGGCGTACCTGGACAAGACCAACGCCACGGCCATCCACGCCGCGCTGCGCCTGCCCGACGACGCCCCCGCCTTCGACGCGCTCGGCGCGGTGCGCTCGGCCCTGGGAGCACTGCGGGCGGGGCTGGCGGGACCGGGCCCGGCCCTGGTGGTGGCGGCCGACATCCGCACCGGGCGGCCGGGCTCGCCCGACGAATCCGAGGGCGGCGACGCCGGGGCCGCGCTGGTGGTGGGGTCGGACGCCGACGGTCCCCTGGTGGCCGAAGTGCTGGGCACGGCCGGCGCCACCGAGGAGTTCCTGGACCGCTGGCGGGTGCCGGGGGAGACCCACTCCCGCCGCTGGGAGGAGCGCTTCGGCGAGGGCCGCTACGCCTCGCTCGGCGCCCGGGCCTGGGAGGACGGGCTGAAGGCCGCCGGGGTCCTGCCCGAGCAGGTCGACCGGGTCGTGATCGCCGCGTCGCACGGGCGGGCCGCCGCCACGCTGGCCCGCACGCTGGGCGTGGGCGACCGGCTCGCACCCGGCCTCGACGCCACCGTGGGGTTCACCGGCGCCGCGCATCCCGCCCTGCTGCTGGCCGGCACCCTCGACCGTGCCGGTCCGGGCGAGGTCATCGCCCTGGTGGTGCTGGCCGACGGCGCCGACGTCCTGGTGCTGCGCACGACCGAGGCCCTGGCGGCGTCCCGCCCGGCGGTCACGCTGGCGGACCAGGTGGCGGCGGGCGCCCCGCTGCCCTACGGCAAGGCCCTGGCCTGGCGGGGCTACCTGCCGGTCGAGCCGCCCCGCCGCCCCGAGCCCGCCCGCCCGTCCGCCTCGGCCGCCGGTCGCTCCACCGACTGGAAGTTCGGGCTCGTCGGCCCGGACGAGCGCCACCTGGCCGACGTCCGCGGCACGATCGCCACCTACACCGTCGACCGGCTGGCGTACTCGCCCTCGCCGCCGGTCGTGTTCGCGGTGGTCGACTTCGACGGCGGCGGGCGGCTGCCGGTCGAGCTGACCGACGTCGACGCCGAGGACGTCGCCATCGGCGGCCGGGTCGAGATGACCTTCCGTCGCCTGTTCACCGCCGACGGCATCGCCAACTACTTCTGGAAGGCCCGGCCGGTTCGGGAGGGGAGCGCCTGATGGGCTCGCACGGGATCCGCGACCGCGTGGCCATCGTCGGCATGGGCTGCACCCGCTTCGCCGAGCACTGGGACAAGGGCGTCGACGAGCTGCTGCTCGACGCCACCGGCGAGGCGTTCGCCGCCACCGGCATCGGCAAGGACGACGTCGACGCCTACTGGCTCGGGACAGCCCAGTCGGGCATGAGCGGCATGGTCCTGGCCAAGCCGCTCCGCCTCGATCACAAGCCGGTGACCCGGGTCGAGAACATGTGCGCCACCGGGTCCGAGGCCCTGCGCCAGGCGGCCTACGCGGTCGCGTCCGGCGCCTACGACGTGGCCATGGCCGTCGGCGTCGAGAAGGTCAAGGACTCGGGCTACCAGGGCCTCAACGCCTTCCCGATCCCCACCGACGGCACCAACCGGACGCTGACCGCCGCGGCCATGTTCTCGATGGTCGCGCCCGCCTACGCCGAGCGGTACGGGGTCGACCGGGACGAGCTGCGCCGGGTGCTGGCCCGCATCGCGTCCAAGAACCACGCCAACGGCGCCCGCAACCCCCGGGCCCAGTTCCGCCGGGAGATGTCGGTGGAGCAGATCTGCGCCATGCCCGCCGTGGCGGGCGACCTGTCGGTCTTCGACTGCGCCGGGGTGGCCGACGGCGCGGCCGCCGCCGTGGTGGTGCGGGCCGAGGACGCTCCCCGCTACACGGACCGGCCGCTGTACGTGAAGGCGCTCTCGTTCGTGGCCGGCAACGGCTCGGGGCTGACCGATCCCGACTACGACTACACGACCTTCCCCGAGATCGCCCGCTGCGCGGCCGACGCGTACGCCCAGGCGGGCGTGTCCGACCCCCGGGCCGAGCTGGCCATGGCGGAGGTCCACGACTGCTTCACGCCCACCGAGCTGGTCCTCATGGAGGACCTGGGCTTCGCCGAGCGGGGCACCGCCTGGCGGGAGGTGCTGGCCGGCACCTTCGACCTCGACGGCGACCTGCCCGTCAACCCCGACGGCGGGCTCAAGTCCTTCGGCCACCCGGTGGGCGCCAGCGGCCTGCGCATGATGTTCGAGGCCTGGCTCCAGCTGCGGGGCGAGGCGCCGCCCGAGCGGCGCATCTCGACGGTGGGTGAGCGCACCCTGGCGCTGACCCACAACCTGGGCGGGTACCCGGGTGAGATGGTCAGCTTCGTCTCGATCCTGGGATCCGAGCCGTCGTCCTAGGCCGGCCGTGTGCCCGGCTAGTGTCCGCCGGATGACGACCGCCCGGATCCGGGCGCGGCGGAGGTGAGTCCGGTGTCCTACTACCCCACGGGCCAGCCTGGTCCTTTCCAGCAACCACCGCCGGCGGTGATGCCGTACGGGCCGCCGCAGCAGCAGGCTGTCTCGGCGAGCGGGCTGGCCCTCGCCACGTCGATCCTGCTCGGGATCATGGTGCTGCTGGCACTGGTCATGGCGGCCGTGCAGTTCAACGAGTACTCGGTGGTCGGCGACTTCATCAAGACCACGGGCGACTCCAGCTTCCAGGACCTGGTCGACGCCGACGACGCCCGCGCCGCGGGCATCGGGTTCTTCTACCTCGGGTACGCGGTGACGGGCATCCTCTTCGTGATCTGGCAGTACCGCCACTCCCGCAACGCCGAGGCGCTGGCCGGGCCCGGCGGCCTGGGGCCGGCGTGGGCCATCGCCGGGTGGTTCATCCCCATCGGGGCCCTGGTGCTGCCGGGGGTCGAGCTCTACCAGTCCTCCCAGGCGTCCTCACCGCCCGCTCCGGGCGGAGGCCCGCGCTCGGGGAAGGGCAGTGGCCTGGTCATCGCCTGGCTCATCGCCTACGCGATCGGGATGATCGGCGTGTCGGTGAGCCTGTTCCTCGACCCCGAGAACGGGGTGGCGGGGGCCGACAACCTCGACGAGGTGCACGACCGCATCCTCGTGGGCGCCCTCGGCGGCCTCGTCCTGGTGGTGGCGGCGATCCTCGGGATCCTCATGGTGCAGTCGCTGACCCGGGCCCAGGACCGGCGCATAGCCCAGGCCCAGGGTGCCGGCGCCGGCCAGTGGGCCGGCATGCCGCCGGGCGCGTGGGGCCAGCCCCAGCCCGCCCCGGGGTGGGCCGCCCCGCTGCCGCCCCAGCCCCAGGTCCCCCAGGACCAGCCGCCGTGGGGTGCGCCCCCGGGCTCGCCCCCGCCGCCCCCCGGCCCCCCGGGCGGCCCGGCCCCCTGGCAGCCGCCCACCCAGTGAGGTAGCTCCGCTGCTCCTCGCAGGGGGACGGCGTCATGATCGGCGCGGGACGGGCTCTCTAGAGTCGTGGATCCCGACATCAAGGAACGGCGCAAGGATGCGCGGCGGCTCTACACGCTGACCGCCTGGTTCATCCTCATCACGATCCTGGCGCTCTCGTTCGCCCTCATCGGGACCGCGACGTCGCAGACCGGAGAGATTCGAGGCCCGGCGGGAAGCGTCGGCATGGCGCTCTTCCTCTTCGCCTGGGCCCCGTTCGCAGCTGTCCTCGTGTACGGCCGGTACGTCGCCGCTCGCCGGAACCCAGTGACGCCGCAGCCCGTGTGAGGCGGGCTAGCGTGCGCCGCCGTGACGACCGCGTCCGTGCGGGCGCAGCGGGGGTGAGCGGAAGCGGTGTCGTACTCGTACTACCCACCACGCCAGCCGGCGCCCTTCGGCTCGGCGCCGATGGCCTACGCCGCGCCGCCGGTCCCGGCCGACGGGCTGGGGGTGGCCGCCGCGGTGATGCTCGGCTGCATGGTGCTGGTGTCGGTGTTCGTCACGCTGGTCGCCTTCAACGACTACACGGTGCTCGATGACGCGCTCAACGGCCACACGTCGCACACTCTCGACGAGATCACCGACGCCGACGACTTCCGCGGGCTGAGCCTCGGGATCTTCGGGCTCGGTGAGGTCGCCACCGGGGTCGTGTTCATCTGCTGGCAGTACCGCCACTCCCGCAACGCCGAGGCGCTGGCCGGCCCGGGCGGGCTGGGCTCGACCTTCGCCATCGTGGGGTGGATCATCCCGCTGGGCTGGTACGTGCTGCCCGGCATCGAGATCCACCAGTCGGCCAAGGCGGCGTCGCCCCCTGTGCCCGGGGGCGGGCCCCGCTCGGGCCCGGGGAGCGGGCCGGCGATCCCGTGGATCCTCCTGTTCTCGGCCGGCTGGGTGGGCCTGACCGTGAGCCTGTTCATGCACCCGGGCAGCCTGGACACGAAGGAAGACTTCGAGCACGCCCGGGACGCCGCCCTCGCGGGCACGCTCGGCGGGGTGGCGCTGGTCCTGGCCGGCCTCCTCGGGGCCGTGATGGTGCAGTCGCTGACGAAGCGGCAGTCCCAGCGCATCCGCCAGGTCGTCCCCGCGGCCTTCGTCCCCTGGGTGCCGGTGGCCGCCCCTCAGCCGGGCGGGGCCTGGCGCCCGCCGGCCGCCGCACCGTCCTGGTCTCAGCCGCCGCCTCCGCCGCCCGGCTACCCGCCGGGCCCGCCGGGCCCGTGGCAGCCGCTGCAGTGACCGATCAGGTCGCGGCCGGCGCGTGCGCCGCCTCGTGGGCCACGAGGGCGCGGCGGTCGAGCTTCTGGCCGGGGGTGAGCGGCAGCTCGGGCACGATGCGCAGCGCCTCGGGCAGCTTGTAGCCGGCCAGGCGCCCGGCGAGGAAGTCCCGGACCTCGGCCAGCGACGGCGGTGCCGCCGGGTCCCGCGGGGCGACGACGGCCACCCCGATCTCGCCCATGACCGGGTCGGGCCGGGGCACGACGGCCACCTCGGCCACCGCCGGGTGGGCGGCCAGCGTGGACTCGACCTCCGCCGGGTACACGTTGTAGCCGCCCCGGATGAACATCTCGGTGCTGCGACCGGCCAGGCGCACCAGGCCGCGCTCGTCGATGCGGGCCAGGTCGCCGGTGCGGATCCAGCCGTCGACCAGCGTGGCCGCGGTGGCGTCCGGGTCGCCCCAGTAGCCCGACATCTGGGTGGGAGAGCGCAGCCACAGCTCGCCCACCTCGCCGCCGGGCTGCGGGCGGCCGTCCTCGTCCCGCACGGACACCTCGACACCGGGGCGGGGCCGGCCCACCGTGTGCAGCGCCTCGTCCTCGTCCGCATCGAACGCGGTGCCGGTGCCGCAGCCGCCCGACTCGGTCGAGGAGTAGCGGATCGAGTAGGC
>DATBGF010000478.1:0-6350 GCA_036558145.1 Acidimicrobiales bacterium | reverse complement strand
AGGATCACGAGGGCGGCCAAGCCGCTGGTGGCGGTGGCCAGGGCTCGGACCCGGCCGCCCGCCACCAGCGAACCGTCCCGCCAGAAGTAGCCGAGCTGGTGGCACCACAGCCACACCAGCCCCGAGCCCACCACCGCCGGCAGGGGACCGCCGAGGTCGGTGCCGATCCGCAGGGTGTCGGCGGCCAGGATCCCGGCGCCCAGGGCGACCAGCACCCACCCCCGGTGGGCGGCGTGGAGCCGGGCGGTCACCGGCACGGCCAGGATCACGAAGGCGTACACGCCCAGGAACCACAGCGGCACGAACACCACCCGTCCCCACTCGGCCACGCTGCGGCTCCCTCCGGCCTGGACGGCCAGGTCGAACGTGAGCCAGCAGGCGAGCCAGGGCAGCAGCGGGCGTCCCAGGCGGGACAGGCGGGAACGCACGAAGCGGGCGGCGCCGGTCCCGTCCCGTCCCGTGGCCTGCCAGCCGGCCAGGTTGGCGTACCCGCCGACGAAGAAGAACACCGGCATGACCTGGAGGACCCAGGTGGCGGTCCACAGGCCGGGGACGTCGGCGATGGGGTTGGGCATCACCAGGCGCCCGTCGTGCCAGTGGGTGATCGAGAGGGTCCAGTGCCACAGGACCACGACGCAGATGCTGGCGGCCCGCATCAGGTCGACGACCCGGTCCCGGGAGGCAGGCGTGGCGTCGACCAGGGCGTCGACGTCGCGGGTGGATGCGCTCATGGCCCGACACGATCCGCCCGGCCAGGCCCCGCCACGATCCCGAGAACCCCCTAACCGGACCCGGGGGACCCCCAGGAGTTCTCCCGGTTTCGGCGCCCGTGACGTCCATCGGGCCCGCCGCTGGTTCAGGATGGCGCCATCGCTGAGCGGGTGTGTTCGCCGACCTCGGCCTGGTCGTCCCCGCCCGGCGCCAGGCCGAGGCGGCACCGGGAAACGCCGGCGCCGGTCAGCGGCGGCTGCGGGGCAGCCGGGCCGCGGTGCCCTTGGCGGCCGGATCGAGGTCCGCGAGGTGGAACAGCGCGTCGCCCCGGTGCACGAGCGGGTGCTGGGTGTGGCCGATCACCACCCCGGCGATCGGGGCCTTCATCGTGGCCCGGGCCCCGCCGACCGCGTCGGCGATGATCCCCAGGACCTCGCCCTCGGCCACCCGCTGGCCCGAGCGCACCGACGACCGCAGGATGCCGGTCCGCCGGGCCCGCACCCAGGTGGTGTGGCGCACGAAGTTGGTCCGCCCCCGGCTGGGGACCGGCTCGGACGGCCGCATGCCCAGGTGCGCCAGCACCCGCATGACGCCCGCGGTGCCCGCCTCGATCACGTCGTCGTTGAAGCGGTGGGCCTCGCCGCCCTCGTACACGATGACCGGGATGCCCCGCTGCTGGCAGGCCTCCCGCATCGAGCCGTCCCGCAGCGGCGAGTGGATGCTGATGGGCGCCCCGAACGCCTCGGCCATGGCCCGGGTGGCCTCGTCCTCCAGGTTGCCCCGGATCTGGGGCAGGTTGTAGCGGTGGTCGCTGCCGGTGTGCAGGTCGATCCCCATGTCGCACGCGGCCACCACGTTGGTCATGAACAGGTGGGCCAGCCGCGACCCCAGCGAGCCGTTGGCCGAGCCCGGGAACGAACGGTTGAGGTCACGCCGGTCGGGCAGGTAGCGGGTCTCGCCCAGCACCCCGAACACGTTGACGATCGGCGCCGCCACCAGCGTGCCGGCCAGCTGGCGGGGCCGGACCGCCTCCAGCACCCGGCGGATGATCTCCAGCCCGTTGAGCTCGTCGCCGTGCACCATGGCCGACACCCACAGCCGGGGGCCGGGGCGCTGGCCGTGGACCACCACGATGGGCAGGGTGAGCGACGTGGCGGTGGGCAGGCGGGACACCTGCACCTCGACCAGCTCGCGCTTGCCCGCCTCGATGGTGGTGCCGGCGATGGTGACCGGCTCGTTGCGGGGAGCGCTCGCCCGGGGCATCAGCCGCGTGTGCGGGTGCCGGTGCGGGTGCGCCGGGGTTGGGCCGCGTGGCTCTTCTCGATCCACTCGATGATGCGGCCGGCCACGTCCACCCCCGACGTGGCCTCGATGCCCTCCAGGCCGGGCGAGCTGTTCACCTCCAGCACCAGCGGCCCGTGCTTGGAGCGGACCAGGTCGACGCCGCACACGTTCAGCCCCATGGTGCGGGCGGCCCGCACGGCCACGGCCCGCTCTTCCGGCGTCAGGCGGATCCGCTCGGCCGTGCCACCCCGGTGCAGGTTGGAGCGGAACTCGCCCGGTGCGGACTGGCGCCGCATGGACGCCACGACCCGATTGCCGACGACGAAGGCCCGGATGTCGGCGCCGCCGGCCTCCCGGATGTACTCCTGCACCAGGATGTTGGCGTCGAGCTGGCGGAACGCGGCGATGACCGACTCCGCCGCCTTGCGGGTCTCGGCCAGCACCATGCCCATGCCCTGGGTGCCCTCGGTGAGCTTCACGACGACGGGCGGCCCGCCCACCGTGTCCAGCAGGCCGTCGATGTCCTTGGTGGAGTGGGCGAAGCCGGTCACCGGCAGGCCGATGCCGTTGCGGGCCAGCAGCTGGAGGGACCGCAGCTTGTCACGGCCCCGGCTGATGGCCTGGGACTCGTTGGCGGTGAACGTCCCCATCATCTCGAACTGGCGCACGACCGCCGTCCCGTAGAACGTGTGCGACGCCCCGATGCGGGGGATGACCGCGTCGACGTCGGTCAGCTCGACGCCCTGCAGGATCACCGACGGCCGGTGCGCCGTGATGTTCATGTAGCAGCGCAGATAGTCGATGACCCGGACGCTGTGGCCGCGAGCTTCCGCCGCCTGGCGGAGCCGGGACGTGGAGTACAGGTTCGCGTTGCGCGAAAGGATGGCCAGCTTCATCGGGAGTCACGGAAGGTCAGACGATCGCGGCGTCGAGATCCACCTGCGACGAGGGGGCGACTGTACTGCCCCCGCACAGGAAGGAACGTGCCGGATCGATGACAAACCGGCGCCCGACGGCCTGGCGCCCCAGCAGCATGCGGAACCCCATCTCATCTCGGCGAGTCAGGGTCAGCTCGATGCGGAAGCGCTGGTCACCCAGCACGATCGGCGTGCGGATGACCGGCCGGACCTCCAGCGCCCCGTTGCTCGACCGGACCGAGCGCACCGCCATCAGCGGAGCCTCGGCCTCGACCGTGTAGGTGGTGTCGCGCTGGTGCGGATGGAGCACGAACCGCACCCGAGGCCCCCGAGCACCCTCGACGATCTCGATGTCCCAGGCGTGCAGTGTGGACGATCGCGCCCCGCTGTCGATCTTGGCCTTGGTGGCCTCCACGCCCAGCAGCGGCAGGCTGACCCACTCTCGCCAACCGATGGATGTAACACCCATGGCCCACGACGCTACCGGCGCAACCCACCTGACATGCACCATCCCCCGGCTCCGCCACTCTGCGTGCTGGAGGGGCCAGGCGCCGGCGGGGGTGGCAGGCTGGTCGCATGGATGCCCGCCCGCCGCGCTGGACGGTCCCGGTGTGGGGCCCGCGGCTGCGGGTCAGCGTCTGGTTGGTGGCGTGGCTGGCCGTGGCGGTGGCCGTCGTCCCGCTCACGGGGGAGTGGCGGGCCGCCGCGCCGCTGGTGCTGCTGGTGGCGGCGGTGGCGTCCACTGCGGTGCACGAGGGGGCGCACGCCTTGGCGGCCCGCAGCCTCGGCTACGAGGTGGGCTGGGTCGTCCTCGGCGGGCTGGCGGGCATGACCGCCTACCTGGGGCGCGACGACCGGCCGCTGGAGCGGGCCGCGGTGGCGCTCGCGGGCCCGGCCGGCAGCGCGGCGCTGGTCCTGGCGCTCCTGGCCGCCCGGCCGGCGGTCCCCGACGGGGCGTTCGCCCAGACGCTCCTCGACGCCACCCTCGTGCTCAACTGCGTCGCCCTGGTCGCCAACCTGATCCCGGTGGGTCGCACCGACGGGGCCCTGTGCCTGCGCTGGCTGATCCGCCAGGCCCACCAGTCCCGCCTTCGTCAGGGCGAGGAGCAGCCCCTACCCTGAGACCATGTTCCTGGGCGAGGACCTGCTGGCCTACCTGGTGCTGGCGCTGGGTGCGGCCATGGCGATCGGCAGCCTCATGGCGCTCGTGCGCCCGCCCGCGTCCCCCAAGGAGGGCGAGCTGGCCCGGGCGCCGCTGGCCCGCAGCATCGTCATGATCGCCCTGGGGACGCTGGCCGCGGTCTGGGCGCTGGCCAGCCTCATCGCCGGCTAGCTGTAGCCCTGAGCCGGCGCGGGCACCCGCTCCAGCTTCAGCCCGAGGGACTCCAGCGTCTCGAACGGGCGGTGGTAGCCCCGCTCCAGGTGGTGGATGCCGTGCAGCGTCGAGGGCCCGTCGGCCACCGCGGCGGCGATGACCGACGAGAACCCGGCCCGCACGTCGGGGATCGTCACATCGGCGCCTCGCAGCTGGGACACACCCCGCACCACCGCCGAGTGCTGGGCGTTGGTGTCGTGGAAGCGGCACGCCGGACCGCCCAGGCACGTGTCGAACAGCTCGATCTCGCAGCCCATCTCGGTGAGGGCGTCGACGTAGCCGAGCCGGTCCTCGTAGACGGTCTCGTGGATGACCGACATGCCCTCGGCCTGCGTCATCAGCACGATGAGGGGCGGCTGCCAGTCGGTCATGAACCCGGGATGCGTGTCGGTCTGCACCGCGGCGGGCCGCAACCCGTTCTCGGCGTGGGCCGAGATGTACTGGTCGGTGATCGAGAAGCGGGCCCCCATCTTCTGCAGGGTGTCGATGGCGGTCACCAGGCGGTCCTGGTTGCAGCCGCCCACCCGGACCTGGCCGCCGGTCATCAGCCCCGCCACCAGGTAGGAGAACGCCTCCAGGCGGTCACCCTGGAGCCGGGCGCGGGCGCCCCGCAGCTCCTCGACGCCCTCGATCACGATGCGGCGGTCCGGCTTGAAGCCGATGCGGGCCCCCATGCGCTGGAGGAACAGGGCCAGCTCGGTGACCTCGGGCTCGAGGGCCGCGTTGCGCAGCACCGTCTTGCCGTCGGCCAGCACCGCCGTCAGCAGGACGCTCTCGGTGGCGCCCACGCTGGGGTAGGGGAGCGTGATGGGGGCGCCGCGCAGCCGGGTGGCGCGGGCGCTGATCCCCTCCGGGGCGACCTCGATCTCCGCGCCCAGGGCCTCCAGTGCCCCGATGTGGAAGTCGACCGGCCGCTGGCCGATCCGGTCGCCGCCCACCAGGGGGACGAACGCCTCGTGGTTGCGGGCCAGCAGCGGGCCCAGCAGCAGGATCGGGATGCGGTTCAGCCCGGTGAACTCGAGCGGGACCTTGGCGCCCGGGGCGGACACCGGGTGGATCGTGATGGCGTCGCCCTCGATCTCCACCCCGACGCCGAGCGAGGTGAGGATGTCGGCCGTGATGGCCACGTCGCCGACGGCCGGGGCGTTGGTGATCGTGCTGGGCTCGGTGCCGAGCACGGCGGCCACCATGTGCTTGGTGACGGCGTTCTTGGACCCACTGACGTTGACCTGGCCCACCAGGGGACCGTTCGGACGGATGTGCCAGGCTTCGGCCACGGGGTCGACCATGGCGTCCGAGGGTAGCGGGGCGGTGGGGCGCCCCCGGACACGGTTGTGACACGCGCCACAGGGTGGCCGGGCCCGCCGCGGCCCAGCCACCCTGTGGCCATGAGGGGATGGTTACCGACCGCGCCGGCGCCACCGCGGGGGAGACTGCGGCCGCGGGCGTGGCTTCGCCCGGTATCGCAGGTCGCGGTGGCGATCGGCGATCAGTACGGGCGCGGAAATCTCGTGATGCAACATTGCAGATCCTTTGGGTCCGAAGGGGGAACGCGAAGAAGCCGAGAAGACATGTGTTCCGGCGGCGGCGCTCAGACCTGAGGGATGCGAGGCGCGCGACGGTTCACGGAGCACTGCTCTCGGAGCTTGGACATGTCGGCACCTCCTTGCTGCATCGGTTGTGGCTGCGGGTTGCTACGGGGATGAGCTTCGCGGGCCGCGGCGACCGAAGCCAACGAATTAAGTTCCGCGGCGTGGACGAGTCCACCATGCGCCGGCGGGTCGCCGAGGCCCGGGTCGGGCGGCTGGCGACGGTCACGCCCGAGGGCCGGCCCCACGTCGTGCCGTGCTGCTTCGCGCTCGACGGCGAGGTGGTCCTGTCGGCCGTGGACGCCAAGCCCAAGTCCACGCTGGCCCTGCGCCGGCTGGACAACCTCCGCGCCCACCCGCAGGCGTCGCTGCTCGTCGACCACTACGCCGAGGACTGGGACACGCTGTGGTGGGTGCGGGCCGACGGGACCGCCCGGGTGCTGGAGTCGGGGGAGGAGCGCGAGCGGGCGCTCG
>DATBGF010000477.1:0-7300 GCA_036558145.1 Acidimicrobiales bacterium | reverse complement strand
CCGACTCGCTCGACGGCCTCGACCTCACCGACGACGACCTGCGCCAGGACCCCCGCGTCGAGGCCGACCAGATCCGCTGGCGAGACGCCAGGCATCAGATGAACGCCCGTCGCTTCGCGCTCGGCCGAGTCGCCATGCGGCTCTACGAACCATTACTGCGGTTGGGCGACACCGGTCTCGTCGCCCCGGATGCATGGCTTCCGCCGCAGCCGGTCGCCCTCGCCGCGATTGCCCTGGCCCGTCACGACGAGGTCGACTCGCCCACGGTCAGCGGCACCGAGCCCGAGACGGCCGGCGTGCGCCCACTGCACTCCGTGGCGCGCCGCTATCAGCGCTACAGCCATGCGATGCGTGACCTCGACCAGCCCACACTGTTCGCCAACCGGATCGGTTACCGCCTTCTCGACATCGAGTGGGACGGCGACCGTGGTCGGCTGGACTTCGGCTGCACGACCTACTTCGAGGTCATCGACATCTACGAGGCCCTGGCCCACGAGACTGCCGTCGCCCACCTGAAGGCCGACGGCGGCGTCGGCGGCCCATCCTGGCGGCACTTGCGCTTGCGTCGCCTGATCGGCGATCCGTTCGACCTCGGCGCACGGCCGGTCATGCCCTCGATCAACACGCTCACCATCCACCACGGTGCAGAGGGATCGCCCTGCATGGTCCTCCACCGCCGCGACCCCACCAGGGTCAGCGTGGCCGGCGGGCTGCTGCACGTGATGCCGGCCGGCATGTTCCAGCCCTCCAGCGTCGTACCCGCCGCCGAACAACCGGACTTCGACCTCTGGCGCAACATCATGCGGGAGTACGCCGAGGAGTTCCTGGGCCACGAGGAACACGGCGGTGACGGCACGCCCATCGACTACGAGACGGTGGAGCCTTTCCCCCGCCTGCAGGAGGCGTACGACGACGGGCGCATCCGCGTGCATTGCCTCGGGGTCGCCGTCGACCCGCTGACGCTCGCGGTGGAGCTCCTGACCGTCGCCGTCTTCGACGGCCCTGTGTATGACGAGGTGTTCGCCGACACAGTGGACCGCAACGACGAAGGTGTGGTCGCGGGGACCACGGTGCCCTTCGAGGAGCACGCCCTCCGGCGACTCCTCGATGGCTCGGCGCATGGCCTCGCGCCCGCGGCGGCTGGGTGCATCCGGCTCGCGTGGGATCATCGCCGAGTCCTCCTGTCGGCGTAGTTGGAGCAGCTCATGCGGGTCCTGGTCACCGGCGGTCTCGGCTTCGTCGGTCATGCCGTCACCAGGCGCCTGGCTGAGGCGGGTCACTCCCCGGTCGTGCTGACGTCTCGGCCGGATGGTCGCTCGCGCGTTGTCGATGTGCCGGTCGTGCGGGCCGACCTGCGGGACCGGGCTGGCATGAGGCGGGTTGTCGAGCAGGTGCGACCCGAAGGCGTCTGCCATCTCGCCGCGCTGACCCGGGTGCGGGACTCGTTCGAGGCGCCGTTGGACTACTTCGATGTCAACGTTGGCGGCACCCTCAGCCTGCTCGCTTCGCTTGCCGGTCTGGCGCCGGTCCCGGTCGTGTTCGCCTCGAGCGGGGCGGTGTACGGCTTCTGCGAAGGCAACATCCGCGAGGACCAGCCGACCCGGCCGGCCAACCCTTACGGGGCGAGCAAGCTCGCCGCCGAGGAGGCGCTGCGGTACCACGCCGGCACCGGGGCCATCGGTGTCCTGACCCTGCGGTGCTTCAACATCGCCGGGGCCGTCGACGGAGTCGGTGACGGGGACACCACGCGCATCATCCCCAAGGCCGTCGCCGTCGCCGCCGACCGGGCCGGCGTCCTCGGCATCAACGGCGACGGCAAGGCGGTGCGCGAGTTCACCCACGTGGCCGACGTCGCCGACGCCGTGGTGCTGGGTCTGGCCGCGGCCCGGCCGGGCACGGCGGCCACCTACAACATCGGCAGCGGTATCGAGGTCACCATGCTCGACGTCGTCCGCACCATCGAGTCCGTGACCGGGCGCCGGCTCCCCGTCGAGCACCACCCGCCCAAGCCCGAACCGGCGGTCCTCGTCGCGGACAGCGACCGGATCCGCCGCGACCTTGAGTGGGACCCTCGCCGCTCCTCGCTGGAGCAGATCATCCGGGACGCCTGGGCCGCGGCTGGCTGTTGAGTAGCCGGTGTGGGGCGTCGCGGCTTAGGGTCCGCCGCATGCCCGACGCACAAGGTCCTGTCACCACCACGGTCGAGGACGGGGTGGCCGTCGTCCGGTTCGACGATGGTAAGGCCAACGTGTTGTCGTACACCGCGGTCGAGGCGTTGGACCGGGCCTTGGACCGGGCGCAGGCCGACGCGGACAGCGTGTGCATCGTGGGGCGGGACGGGAAGCTGTGTGCCGGGTTCGACCTGTCGGTGATGACCGCCGGCCCCGAGGCGGCGCAGGGGCTGGTGGCCGCGGGGGGTGAGCTGCTCATGCGGGTCTACGTGCATCCGCAGCCCGTCGTCGTGGCCGTGACCGGGCATGCGCTGGCCGCGGGGGCGCTGCTGGTGTTGTCGTGCGACGTGCGGATCGGGGCGGACGTGCCCGCCAAGATCGGGCTGAACGAGACGGGCATCGGGATGCCGCTGCCGCTGTTCGCCCTGGCGCTGGCCGAGGACCGGCTCGACCGCAGGATCTTGTCCCGGGCCACGTTGGGGGCTGAGATCTTCGACCCGCACGGGGCCGTCGTGGCGGGCTACCTCGACCGGGTCGTGCCGGCCGCCGACGTCGAGGGCGAGGCGATCGGTGAGGCCCGGCGGCTGGGGGCTTACAGCTCCCGGGCCTACGCCCAGACCAAGGAGGTGGCGCGGGGCCCGCTGGTCGCACGCGTCCGGGAAGGCGGGGCCGCCGATCTCGCCCGATTCAGCGTCGAGGCCCAGGGGTAGGGGGCATCCCATGGCCGACACCTGCACCCATCTCACCGAGGTCGAGCCCGTGTCCCCCTCCGCCGAGGGGTGCGAGGACTGCCTGCGCATCGGGGCGCGCTGGGTCCACCTGCGCATGTGCCAGAGCTGCGGCCACGTGGGCTGCTGCGACAGCTCGCCGAACCGCCACGCCACCGCCCACTACAACGAGACGCACCACCCCCTGATCCGCTCGTTCGAGCCCGGCGAGGACTGGTGGTGGTGCTACGTGGACGAGCTGGCCTTCGAGGTGCCGGGGGCGGGTCCGTCGCCCTCGCACCCCTGACTGGAGCGAGTGATGAGCAGCACCGACGACCTCCTGGCCCACAACGCCCAGTTCGCCGCCGGCTTCGACGCCGCCGGGGCGCCGGGCCGGCCCGCCCGCAAGGTGGCCGTGCTGGCCTGCATGGACGCCCGGCTGGATCCCGCCCGCGCCCTCGGACTGGAGCCCGGTGACGCCCACGTCATCCGCAACGCCGGCGGGGTGGTGACCGAGGATGCGATCCGCTCGCTGGTCATCAGCCAGCGGCTGCTGGGCACCGAGGAGATCGTGCTGATCCACCACACCGGCTGCGGGATGCTCAGCTTCTCCGACAAGGCCGTGCTGGACCAGATCGAGTACGAGGTCGGTACCCGCCCCGACTTCGCCCTCCGGTCGTTCCAGTTCCTCGACCAGGACGTCCGCGAGTCCATCGCCGCCCTCCAGGCCAACCCCTTCCTCCCCCACAGGGACTCGATCCGGGGCTTCGTCTACGACATCGAGACCGGCGCCCTGCGGGAGGTCAGTCGCTGACTTGGGGTCGCCTGGCGGAGCTGATCGACTCCGCGCGCGTGTCGGGCGACCCCGTGTTCGTCACCCGGCGCGGACAGCGGGTGGCCGTGATCCTCGATCCGGGCGTATACGACCAGCTGGTCGAGGCAGCCGAGGACGCCTCAGACCGCTTCGAGCTGTTCATCGCGCGCGACGAGGACGACTACGTGCCCTGGGACGAGGTCAAGGCCGACCTCGGGCTGGAGTGAGCGACAGACACCGGGTCGAGATCGCCCGGCGGGCGGCCAAGACGCTGGCGGGGTTGCCGCGACGGGAACAGCAGCGGGTTCGGGCCGCCATCGACCTGCTGGCCGGCTCGCCGCGGCCGCCGGGCTGCCGGGCGCTGGCGGGCGAGGACGACGTCTACCGGGTGCGGGTGGGCGACTACCAGATCGTGTACGAGGTGATCGATCGGCGGCTCATCGTCCATGTGGTGCGGGTGGGTCATCGGCGGGACGTGTACCGTCGCTGACCCGGCGGACCGCGGCGAAGTCGCAGGTGGTGCGGAGGGTGAAGCCCAGGGCTTCGTAGAGGCGGATGGCGTTGGTGTTGCCGGCGTGGGCGTGGAGGAACGCCTCGTCGCCGCGGGCGCGGATCTGGGCGGCGACGGCCCGGGTGAGCAGGGAGCCGAGGCCGCGGCCGCGGTGGTCGGCGTCCGTGCACACGGCGCTGATCTCGGTGTAGCCGGGGCAGCGGAAGCGCTCGCCGGCCATGGCGACCAGCTTGCCGCCGGCGCGGACGCCCACGTAGCCGCCGATCTCGACCGTGCGACGCTCGAACGGGCCCGGATCGGTGGCGGCGATCAGCGCCATCATGTCGTCCACGTCGTCGGGGCCCAGGGCCTGGGGGACGACCTCACCCGCGACCGTCACGTCCAGGGCGGGGCCGGCGACCATCTGGACGCCGGGGACCTCGAGCTGGGTCGTCCAGCCGTCAGGGATCCGGAGGGTGCGGCGCCCCAGCACCGCTACGCCGCCCGGGCCGAGCAGGTCGGACAGGTCGCCCCAGGCCTCGGGGGTCGCGTCGTCGTCGACCGCGGCGAACACCGAGACCCCGGGATCGAAGCGGGCGGCCCGGCCCCGGCGCTCGGCCAGGCCCGAGCGGGGCCCGATGAGCGAGTGCCAGACGACGTTGTCGAGGGCGGCGTTGTCGAGCGCGGCCGGTGAGTCCATCCCGGTCATGGAGCGGGTTTCTAGCCCCCGCGACTGTGAAATCACGACTCCAATTGCGCGGTTCGATCCCACGCGGTCGCCCAACGCGTTTAGATGCCCACGAGAGGGAAGCGACAAGGGTTCAAAAGGGGAGATCGACATGGACCGCCTGAGCCCACTGGATGCGTCGTTCCTGCACATCGAGGACCACGTCAACCACATGCACATCGGGTCGATCGGGGTCTTCGAAGGCCCGCCGCCCGCGTACGAGGAGCTGACCGCCACCGTGGGTGGCCGCCTCTCGCTGGTCCCGCGCTACCGGCAGCGGGTCGCCACGGTCCCGCTGTCGCTGGGCCGCCCGGTGTGGGTCGACGACCCGCACTTCAACATCGAGTACCACGTGCGCCACACGGCTCTGCCCGCGCCGGGCGGGGAAGCGGAGCTGCGCCGGCTGGTCGGCCGGGTGATGTCCCAGCAGCTGGACCGGACCAAGCCGCTGTGGGAGATCTTGATGGTCGAGGGCCTGGACGACGACCGCTGGGCGATGGTGTCCAAGGTGCACCACTGCCTGGTGGACGGCGTGTCCGGCACCGAGCTGCTGTCGGTGATCCTCGACCTGTCGCCCGACGTCCCCGCCCCCATGGAGGACGACTGGGTGCCCCGCCCGGCCCCCTCGCAGGTGCGGCTGGCCGGCGAGGCGGCCGTGGGCCTCGCGACGAGCCCATACGAGCAGATGCGGGCGGTGACCGCGGCGGTGCGCCGGCCCCAGCGGGCCCTGGAGGCCCTGCGCGAGGTGCTCAAGGGGTCGCTGGCCCTGAGCACCCTGGTGCGGCCCACCCCTCCCACCAGCCTCAACGGGCCGATCGGGCCCCACCGCCGCTACGCCTGGACCAACGCCGACCTGACCGACGTCAAGCGCATCCGGGCCGCCCATGGCGGCACGGTGAACGACGTGGTGCTGGCCCTCATCACCCGGGGTTTCCGCGACCTGCTCCAGTCCCGCGGCGAGACGGCCGACGGCCGCACCATCCGCACGCTGGTCCCGGTGTCCGTGCGGGCGCGGGGCGACGGCGGTCCCGCGGGCGGCGACGGAACGCTGAACAACAAGGTGTCGGCCATGTTCGCGGAGCTGCCGGTGGGCATCGCCGATCCGGTCGAGCGGCTGCACGCCATCACCGCCCAGCTCCAGGACCTGAAGGAGTCGCGCCAGGCGGTGGCGGGCGAGGCGCTGACCTCGGCCGTCGGCTTCGCGCCGCCGATGCTGCTCACGCTCGGGACCCGGATCGCGACCCGGGCGGCCCGGCGCACGGGCAACCTCGACACGGTCACCACCAACGTGCCCGGGCCCCAGTTCCCGCTCTACTCCTGTGGCCGCCGGCTGCTGCGGGCCACGCCGTACGTGCCGCTGGCCGCGCCGCTGCGCGTGGGCGTGGCGATCTTCTCCTACGACGGGGAGGTCACCTTCGGCATCACCGGCGACTACGACTGCGCCCCCGACATCGACGTCCTGGCCGAGGGGATCGGTGACGGGGTGAAGGAGCTGCTGACCGCCTAGCGGTCGACCTCCGCCTCGGTGGCGCCCCCGGACAGCTGGGGATAGCCGGGACCGCGGTCGAACATGGGCGGCTCGTCCCGCTCGGCGGCCAGCCGGGCCCGCAGCTCGGCCGTGGCCGCCTCGTCGGGCACCGCCCCCAGGGCATCGACACCGGCCAGGACAACGCCGTAGTCCCGCTCGGCCGCTTCCCGGCTGACCTTGCCCTGGGCCACGTCGAGGGCGACGGCGTCCGGCGAGCGGCTCAGCGGATCGCCCCACCCGCCCCCGCCGGTCGTCTCGATGCGGATCACCTCGTCCCGGGCCACGGGCTCCCAGTCGCACAGGCCGGGCATGACCCGCTCGGCCGGCCCGCCGGGGTCGATCGTGACCCGGAACGGCGTGCCCGCCCGACCACCGCGCACGCCCCAGCACGACAGGATCGAGCGGTCGGCCACCGACATGAACGTGGCGTCCTCCAGCACCCGGATCTCCTTGCGGTAGCCCAGCCCGCCCCGGAAGGCCCCGGCGCCTCCCGAGTCGGTGGCCAGGCCCAGCGTCTCCACCCGCACCGGGAACCGGGTCTCCACGAACTCGACCGGCAGGTTGCGGGACTCGGGCACCACGTGGATCGTGTCGCTGCCGTCGGCGTAGTAGCGCCCGCCCGAGCCGCCGCCCAGGATCTCCCGGTTCAGGTACCAACGCCCCTCGGCGTCGTAGCCGGAGATCCCGGTGTAGCGGATCGTCTCCTGGTCGGCCGGCATGTAGCCGTCCACCGCCTTGGCGATGACCCCGGCCAGCACCCCGAGCAACCGCAGGATGACGAACGTGCGGGCGTTGGTCGGCGCCGGGAACACCGGCGTGACCAGCGTGCCCGGCGGCGGGAAGCGGATGTCGATGAGCTCGAC
>DATBGF010000476.1:0-10526 GCA_036558145.1 Acidimicrobiales bacterium | reverse complement strand
AGAGCACCGCCGGCCGGCCGACCGCGGCCGCCCGGCGCCTCGCGCTGCTCCTCGCGGCGGCGATGTTCGTCCTCGTCGTCGACACGTCGTTCATGAACGTGTCGATCTCGGCAGTCGTGGAGGACCTCGGCACGACGGTCTCGAGCGTGCAGTCCGCGATCGCGCTCGAGGCGCTCGTGTCCGCCGCGTTCATCCTGATCGGCGGCAAGGTCGGCGACCTCATCGGTCGCAAGCGGGCCTACGTGCTCGGGCTCCTGGGCTACGCGGTCGGCGCCATCGCCATGACGCTGGCCCAGGGGTTGGCCGCCATCATCGTGTTCTGGGCCGTGGTCGGCGGCCTCGGCGCCTCGCTGCTGCTGCCGTCCATGCAGTCCCTGATCCACGGCAACTTCGAGGGCACCGCCCAGAAGAAGGTGTACGCCCTCGTGGGGGCGTCGGCCGCCATCGCCGCGGCGGTGGGCCCGCTGCTCGGCGGTTTCATCACCACGTTCACGTCGTGGCGGCTCGCGTTCCTGGGCGAGGCGATCGTGATCGCCGTCGTGCTGTCGGGCATCGGGCGGGTCAGCGACGTGGCCTACACCGGCCCGCGGGGCGTCGACGTCGTGGGCTCGGCCCTCTCGGTCGTGGGCATGGGCGGCGTCGTGCTCGGCATCCTGGTGTGGCAGGAGGGCGGCGAGGCGGTCGGCGCGCTCATGGCGGCCGGCGCGGTGGCGCTCGGCAGCCTGGTGTGGTGGCTGCTGCGCCGCAAGCGCACCGGCCGGCCGGCCCTGCTGGACCCCGACCTGTTCCGCTCGGTGCTGTTCCGCTACGGGGTCACGGGGCAGATGCTCCAGCAGATCGCCCTCGGCGGGACGATGATCGCGCTGCCGATCTTCCTGCAGATGGTGCTGGAGTACAACGCGCTGGAGGCGGGCCTGTCGATCGCCCCGCTCTCGCTCAGCATGTTCGGCGTCGCCCTGCTGGCCGGCCGCCGTGCGGGCCGGCGGCGCCCCGCCGCCATCATCCGGGCCGGCTTCGCCTTCGTGTCCTTGGGGCTGGTCGCCCTGCTCCCGGTCGTGCCCCGCGCCACCAGCGGCTGGTGGCTCGTGCTGCCGCTGATCGTGGTGGGCTCGGGGCTCGGCCTGCTGGTGTCCCAGCTCAACAACTACACGCTCTCCCCCATCTCCGAGGAGCGGGTCAGCGAGGCGGCCGGGGTCAACTCCGCGGCCGGGTCGTTCGGGCTGTCCTTCGGCCTGGCCTTCGCGGGCGCCATCATGCTGGCCACGCTGTCCTTCGCCTTCACCCGGATGGCCGAGGCCAGCGACGTGCTGCCCCCGGACTCCCAGCAGCAGGTCGCCGACGCACTGGACGAGGACGCCGAGGTGATGAGCAACACCGCGCTGGACCGCCAGCTGGAGGGGCAGCCCCCGGACATCAAGGACGAGATCATCCGGATCAACACCGATGCCCGCCCGCTGGCGCTGCAGGTGGCGCTGGGCATCCCGATCCTCGCCGCTCTCCTGGGCCTGGCCAACTCGTTCCGGATGATGGGCCAGCCCGACCCCGAGCCGTCCGAGGCGGGCGAGATGGTGCTCGGCGGCTGAGCCGGTCCCGCCGCGGGGTCAGTGCCCCAGCAGGACGGTCAGGGCCACCACCGACAGCCCCGCCGCCGCGGTCAGCGCCGCGTACACCCAGTGGGCGGCCGACCGGCCCGGCGCCAGCCGGCCCACGAACGCGCCGATGGCCAGCAGCTGGACGACGGTCACGAGGATGGCCAGCACGCGGGCGACGTCGTCGCTGATCAGGTCGAGCCGCCCCAGTCCCAACATCAGCGCGGGCAGGACCGTGGACGCGAGGATCGGGCTGCCGTCGATCATGTCCTGGACGATCTCGTCGGCCCGCAACGGCTCCTGGTGGCGGACGTGGTTGCCGAGCAGCTCGGCGAACAGGTGGGCCAGCCAGGTCGCCAGCCCGACGCCGGCCACGAGCTCGGCCCCGTGGCCCAGCGCGACGTCCGACACGCCGATCACGCTCAGCGCGGCCAGCACCAGGACGCAGCCGTAGGAGGCCGCGCTCACCAGCTCGGCGAGCCGCTCCCTCGGGATGCGCTCAGGCTCGGGCACAGCCCGAGCCTCTCAGAACGGCGTCGGGATGTGCTGGCCGCCCAGCTCGCCCTCGACGTAGTCGCCCGGCTTGTCGCGGTGGGGCAGGCTGACCTTGGGGCGCTTGATCGGCTCGTACGGGACCTGGCTCAGCAGGTGGGTGATGAGGTTGAGCCGGCCCCGCCGCTTGTCGTCGGTGTGGACCACGTACCACGGCGCAAAGGTCCTGTCGGTGGCCTCGAACATCTCGTCGCGGCAGCGGGCGTAGTCGTACCAGTGGCGGTACGACTTCAGGTCCATGTCCGACAGCTTCCATATCTTCCGGGGATCGTCGATCCGGCTCTGGAGGCGCTTGGTCTGCTCCTCCTCGCCGACCTCGAGCCAGTACTTCAGCAGGATGATGCCCGAGTCGACCATGGCCTTCTCGACGTCGGGGACCTGTTCGAGGAACCGCTTGGCCTGCTCGTCCGTGCAGAAGCCCATGACCCGCTCGACGCCCGCGCGGTTGTACCAGCTGCGGTCGAAGATCACGACCTCGCCGGCGGCCGGGAGATGCCCGACGTAGCGCTGGATGTACATCTGCGACCTCTCGCGCTCGGTGGGTGACGGCAGGGCGACGATGCGGAACACCCGGGGGCTGACCTTGTCGGTGATGGCCTTGATCGTGCCGCCCTTGCCCGCGCTGTCCCGGCCCTCGAACACCACGCAGATCTTGGCGCCCTCGGCCTTGACCCACTCCTGCATGGCGACCAGCTCGGCGTGCAGCCGCCGCAGCTCCGCCTCGTACTCTTTGCGCTTCATCTTGTCGCTCATGGCAGTCCACCTGACCAGGCCCCCTGTGGGCCGGCCCCACCCTGGCACGCCCAGGCGGCGGGGTCCCTCACCCCATATGGGTGACGACGGCGTCGGTTCCGGGGGGCCAGGGTGGCGCCGTGGACCTCCCGCCGGCTGTCTCCCCCGGGTCCGCAGCGCTGCCGCATGTCCGATCGACGCTGCGTCCACCCGGCGCGGCACCGCACTACCTGCGGCGTGCCCGGCTGCTCGACCTGCTGCTGGAGGAGACCTCGGCCGCACCGTTGACCCTGGTGGTGGCACCCGCGGGCGCCGGCAAGTCCTCCCTGCTCGCGGGGTGGGCGGCCGAGTGCCCGCACCCGATCGCCTGGATCGCCCTCGACGAGCGCCACCGGGATGCCGCCCACCTCTGGCGGAGCGTCATCACCGCCCTCGACACGCTGGTGCCCGGGTGCGGCTCGCGGGCGCTGGCCGCCCTCGACGGCGAGGGCAGCGCCGGCACCGCGGTGGACGCGCTGCTGGACGGGCTCGACGAGGCGGCGGGCGCGGCGTCGATGCTGGTCATCGACGACATCCACCTGGTCGACGACGACCCGCTGGCGGTGGACACGCTGGCGGCGTTCCTGCCGTGCCTGCCGCCGTGGCTGCGGGCGGTCGTCGGCTCGCGCCGGGACCCGGCGCTGCCGCTCGACCGGATGCGCGCCCGGGGCCACGTGTGCGAGATCCGCTTCCCGGAGCTGCGCTTCACCGACGAGGAGGCCACCGACCTGCTGTCCCGGCTGGCGCCCTCGCTGGCGGACGAGCAGGTCCACGCGGCCGTGGGCCGGGCCGGCGGGTGGGCGGCCAGCCTGCGGCTGGCGGCGCTGGCGGCACGCTCGGCCCAGGCGGCCGGCGTCGCCGCGGACGAGGGCCAGGGCGACGACACGCCCCTGGTCCAGGACTACGTGCTCCGCGAGGTCCTGGCGGCCGAGGCGCCGGATGTGGTCGGCGCCCTGGCGGACATGGCGGTGGTCGAGCGGGTCAACCCCGACCTCGCCCGGTCCCTCACCGGGCGCTCCGACGCCGGCGAGCTCCTGCGCCGGGCCGAGGCCCGCGGGCTGCTCGTGACCCGGCTGCCCGAGGCCGGCTGGTTCGAGATCCACCCGCAGCTGCGCACCGCGCTGGTGGCCGACGCCGCCGTCCGGGTGCCCGACCGGCTGGCCGAGCGGCACGCCCGCGCCGCCCGCTGGTACGAGACCGCGGGTGAGCCGGTCCCCGCCCTGGACCACTGGCTGGCTGCGAGCCGGCCGCGCGACGCCCTCCGGCTCCTGGCCGCGTCCCACGCCGTGCTCTACGACGAGGGGCGCGAGGCCGACGTGCTCCGGGCCATCGGTGCCATCCCGGCCGAGGTCGCCTGCTCGGACCTCCAGGCGATGCTCGAGTACGCGTGGTGCCACCTCCTGGTGGACCGCCACCGCTTCCGCGAGCTGGTGGACAAGCTCACGTGGTGGGCCGACCAGCCCGGCACCGCCGCATCCTTCCGGCCCCGGGTGACCATGCTGCTGTCGTTCGCCGCCACGGTCGACGGCTGCTGGATCGACGGCGGCACGCTGGCCCGCCAGGCCCTCACCACCATGGGTGCGGCCTGGTGGCAGGACCCGCTCGGCCGCTTCGGCTGGAACATGGTGGCCCGCGAGCTGGCCCTGACCGAGGCCTGGGACGAGGCGGCCGACGACGTGCGCCAGGCCGGGCTGGCCCTGTCCCGCGACCCCGATCGGCGCCTGGCGTTCGAGGGCACCCGGGCGCTGGGCGAGGTGCTCGCCGGGCGGCCGGTGGACGCGTTGCGGGTGGCGGCCGCGGTCCGGGACGCGGCGGCGGTCAACAACATGACGATCCTGCGCTTCGAGGTCGCGCTGGCCGAGGCCATCGCCCGCCGCGAGATGGGCGAGCGCTCACGGGCCATGGGCGAGCTGGAGGCGCTGGCCGCATCACCCCCGGGCACGATGATGTTCTGCCAGGTGCTGGCGGCCGCCGAGCTGATCCAGGCGCACCTGGACGCGGGGGACCTGGCTGCCGCGCGCGAGGCGCTCGACCTGGCTGAGGCCCGCGCCGAAGCCGAGTCGCTCGGCCCCGACGCCCGGGGTGTGCTGGCCCGGGCGGGCACGCTCGTCGCCCTGGCCGAGGGCGCCATCGGCGAGGCCCGCGACCGGTGCCGGCGGATCGACGACGCCTTCTGGGCTCCGCTGACCATGGCTCGGGTGGAGCTCGCCGCCGGGAACCGGACGGGGGCGGAGGCGGCACTCGGCCGGGCCGTCCCCCGCTGCGGGCGCCACGGGGTCGTGCTGGCGCTGGTGCGGGCCAAGGCGGCCGGGGACCGCGACCAGGCCCTGCGCCTGGTGGCCGAGGCGGTGGAGCGGGCCTCGGCCCTGGGCCTGCTGCAGACGGTCGCGTGCGAGGGCGCGGAGGTCGTGGTCCTGGCCGAGCGCGCCGGCTACCGGGCACCCGCGCAGTGGATGGACCGGCTGCGGCGGGCGGCCATCCCCGCCGGTCGGGTGGTGGTGGCCCTCGACGACCCCGTGGCCACGCTCACCGGGCGCGAGCGCGACGTGCTGCGGCTGCTGGCGGGCCGGCTCACGGTGCGGGAGATCGCGGCGGAGCTCTACGTGTCGCCCAACACCCTCAAGTTCCACCTGAAGACGATCTACCGCAAGCTCGGCGTCGGCTCCCGTGCCGAGGCGGCGGACATCGCCCGGCGGATGACGGTGGTCCCGTCCCGCTAGCCGCCGCGGGCACGTCGGCGCCGGCCACCTTGGCCGCCTGGCGGGCCAGCTCCGGCCGGGTGATGAGGCCCCGGGCGTAGAGATCCGCCAGCTCGACCAGGGCCGCCACCGGATCGATCGCCGCAGCCCACCCCCGCCCGGGCCCGTCCGCCCGCAGGGGCGGCCGGAGGAGGAGGTCGGGCTGCTGGCTGCGGGGCGTCTCACTGCGGCGCATCGTCACCCTCCTGGGTCGCTCGATCGGTTGTCTGCGGGCGGGTCGGCCTCGGGCCCGTCGGCGACCGCGGCCTCCACCCGGGGCGCGGGGATGCGCTCGCCGGCCACGATCCGGCCGCCCACGCCCCGGGCCGCGAGCGACAGCTGCTCGGCCCAGCGGTCCTCGGCCACGAGCACCAGGCCCACCTCGCCGGGGCGGACCGCGCTGGCCGCCAGCCGGAGGTCGTTCTCGCTCAGCAGGCCGGTGTCCCCCTCCAGCTCGTGCAGCGCCGCCAGGTCGCCGGCCTCGCCCACCTCGACCACGTCGAGCGCGCCGTCGGCGCCCCGGGCCAGCACCACCAGGTCGAGGACCCGGATCCGCCGCGAGCGGACCATCTCGGTCACGGCCGGCACCACGCCGCCCAGTGCGCCGCGGTCGGGCAGCACGACGACGAAGTACTCGACCAGGTCCGTCGCCAGCTCGGGGGGCTCGGGTGCGTCGCTCACGTGTGGCCCTGCCCTCCTCCTGCGACCGGTCGCTGCACGCATCGTGGACCGGAGGGGAGTAGCGCGGCCCCACCCCATCGCGGGTGGTCGGCGCGGCGGACATCCACCCCCCACCGGGTGGGGTGGACCCACCCGCGGGGCCGGGAGCATGGCGGCGAAGCAGCCGGACAAGGAGCGCGCACCGATGGACACAGTGGACGCCGGGCCGATCGACATCGTCATGCTCGGGTTCCCGGGCAACAGGTTCAACGGCGGGATCGCGCCCGCCATGCGCGACCTCGTCGCCACCGGGGTGGTGCGGATCGTCGACCTGCTGTTCGTCTACAAGGACGAGAGCGGCGAGATCGGATCGCTGGAGGTCGGTGACCTCGGCGAGGACCTGGACCCCGCGTTCGTCGACATCGACGGCCAGCTCGGCGGCGGCCTGCTCGACGCCGAGGACGTGGAAGAGGTGGCCGGCGCCCTGGAGCCCGGCAACTCGGTGGCCGTGCTCGCGGTCGAGAACCTGTGGGCGATCCCGTTCATCAACGCCGTGCGGGACGCGGGCGGCGACGTGATCGACCAGGCCCGGGTCCCCGCCGCCGTGGTGTCCGCCGTCCGCCAGGCCGTGCAGGAAGTCTGAGGCGACGATGGGACTGGTCCGGGGCATGGCCCGCACCGCGGTCGTCGCCGGCACGGCGACCGCCGTCTCCAACCGCGTCTCGCGCCGGCAGGCGAACCGCTGGTCACAGCAGGAGTACGCCCAGCAGGCCGCCTACGCACCCCCGCCGCAGCAGCAGGTGTACGCGGCCCCGCCGCCGCAGCCGGTCTACGCCGCCCCGGCCCCCGCGCCCGAGCCGGCCGCAGGCGGTGGAGACGATCTGACGACCGAGCTGAGACGCCTCGCCGAGCTGAAGAACCAGGGGATCCTCACCGAGGAAGAGTTCGCGGCCGCCAAGGCCAAGCTCCTCGGGATGTAGGAGTTCCACCCTTCCGCGGGTGGCGCCTGCCCACCCCGGCCGCGTTCATCGTTTGACCATGGGCTCCGCACATGCGGACCGCTCTGACTGGGAGGTAGCGACATGCTGTTGGCAGAGTTCGGCACGGGACAAGTGTTCTGGTCGTTCCTCTGGTTCTTCCTGTTCTTCATCTGGATCTGGCTGCTGATCGTCGTCTTCGGCGACATCTTCCGCAGCCAGGACCTCTCCGGATGGGGCAAGGCGATCTGGTGCATCTTCATCATCTTCCTGCCCTACCTGGGCGTGTTCGCCTACCTGATCGCCCGGGGCGGCAAGATGCACGAGCACGCGATGGCCGCAGCCCAGGCCCAGGACCAGGCCATGCGCTCGTACGTGCAGTCGGTCGCCGGCAGCGGCGGCAGCACCGCCGACGAGCTGGCCCGCCTGGCCGACCTGCGCGAGAAGGGCGTCATCTCCGACGCCGAGTTCGAGCAGCTCAAGGCCAAGGCCCTGGCTTCTTGACCGAGCGCGGTCAGGCGGCGGACGCCGTCGCCTGACCGCACACCTCGGGGGGACGCATGCGCCGACTCATGCGGGCCGCGGCCACGGCCGCGGTCCCGCTGCTGCTCCTGGCCGCCTGCGGCGGGGACGACGACGACGAGGCCGTCGACCCGGTCGCCGTGGCCCAGCGTCGCGTCGACGACGCCCAGGCGGAGCTGAGCGATGCCCAGTCCGCGCTGGAGGACGCCCACGGGCAGTTCTGTGACGACGCCCGCGACTACATCGATGCGGTCGACCGCTACGGCAGCGCCTTCAGCGACGCCGCGGTGACCGTGGGCGACATCACGACCGCGGGCTCCGACCTCGCACGGCCGCAGGAAGCCGCCAAGTCGAGCGCCGGCGCCGTCGTCGATGCCCGGGACCGGGTGGCGACCGCCGACCAGGAGCTGGTCGAGGCGCAGGCGGCGCTGGCCGAGGCCCAGTCGGGCACCAGCGGCCCGCCGCCCGAGACGACCACCACGACGACGCTCGTCCCGCCCGCCACCGTCGACCGGGTCGAGCAGGCCGAAGACGACCTGGCCGCGGCCTTCGAGGGCGTCACTCCGGCCACCCCTCTGACCGAGGCGACGGAGAAGGTCAACGCGGCCGCCTTCGCCCTGCAGGTCGCGTCGCTGCGCCTCTTCGCCGACGCCGGCTGCCTCAGCGACGAGCAGGCGGCGCAGGCCGTCGACGCCGTCGTGACCTACACCACCGCGCTCCAGACCTCGCTGAAGACCGCGGGCTACCTCGACGGCGAGGTCGACGGGATCTACGGCCCGGCGACCGTCGCCGCGGTCGAGGCCCTGCAGTCCGACAACGGCCTGCCGGTCACCGGCCTGGTCGACCGGGCCACGGCCACCGCCCTGACCGCGGCCGTGGAGGCCGCCGGCGGCGAGGCCGCCAACCTCGCGATCGCCCACACCGCGGCCGTGCAGTCGATCCTGGCCGCGGCCGGGTACTGGACCGGCCCGATCGACGGCCAGTGGACCGACGCGCTGACCGCCGCGCTCCAGTCCTTCCAGGCCGACCTGGGCGTCCCCGCCACCGGCGTGGTCGACGCGGCCACCCTGGCCGCCGCTCGCCAGGCGCTGGCCGATCTGACCGCCCCGGCGGAGACGACCACCACCGATGACGACGGCACCACCACGACCGAGGCGGGCGAGCCCGAGACCCAGGAAACGACCGGGACGAGCACCGGCTGAGCCCGGCTACCACCAGGAGGGAACATGCTCGAGCTGATCCCGGCACTGCCCGACAACGTCGTCGGCGTCGTCGCCAAGGGTGAAGTCACCAAGGAGGACTACGAGCAGCGCCTGATCCCGGCGGTGGAGCAGACGCTCGCCGCCCACGACAAGGCCCGCCTGCTCTACGTGCTCGGGGCCGAGTTCACCGGCTTCAGCGGCGGGGCCATGTGGGAGGACGGCAAGCTCGGCCTCGGCCACATCACCCGCTGGGAGCGCATCGCGGTGGTGGCCCGGGAATCGTGGGTCCGCCACGCCATCAACGTGTTCGGCTACCTCATCCC
Organism: Acidimicrobiales bacterium; assembly: GCA_036558145.1. Lineage (GTDB taxonomy): Bacteria > Actinomycetota > Acidimicrobiia > Acidimicrobiales > VFJN01 > ZC4RG19. Next base: position 1,192 of record DATBGF010000476.1, on the reverse strand, counting down.
CGGCGAGGTCAAGGTGTTCGACCTGGCCGACGAAGCCGACGCCGCCGCCTGGATCACGTCCTGACGCAGCGGCCGGGCCGTTAGGCGGCCGGCGCCACCTGCGGGTTCGCACGGTCGCGGGCCCGCTTCCACAGCAGGTCCAGCACGACGCTGAGGACGAGGATCACCACCAGGGCCACGGCGGTGCCCGGCTCGTCCACCAGGGTCGTGACCGCGAAGGCCACCAGGACGATCACCGCGGTCGCCACGCCCAGCACGAGAACGGCCAGGTTGGCCCCGGTCTCGGCCCGGACCCGGATGTGGCCCGCGGTCACCATCGAGAACACGATGAGGGCGACCGCGCTGCCGATCGAGGCGATGGCGTTGAGGTCGAACCCGACGGCCAGCACGATCGACGCGATCGCCGTGATGGCCAGCCCCGCGGGCACCCGGCCGGCGAACCGGCGTCCCATCGCGGGCGGGAACTGGCCGGCCGCCGCCAGCTCCTCGCACAGCCCGGACGCGGGGTAGAGGCCGGCGTTGGTGGCGCCCGAGGTGGCGAACAGGGCCGTCACGGTCATCATCCAGTAGCCGGCGCGGCCGAGCGTGGGCTCGGCGGCCACTGCCAGCGCGGTGCCGCCCGAGGCGATCACCTCGTGCACCGTGAGCGTGCCGAACACGCCCAGCGCCACCGCCACGTAGATGACCGTGGCGATCCCCAGCGCCAGGTAGACGGCGCGGGGGAGCTCGCGCTCGGGGTTGCGCAGGTCCTTGGCCGTGAACGTGATGACACCGAAGCCCAGGAAGGCGAAGAACGTCAGGGCGATGCTCGACACGATGTCGGCCAGCGACGGGTACTCGGACACCGCCAGCAGGCCCCAGTCGATGTTGGCCAGCGTCGTGACGGCGAAGATCGACAGGATGCCGATCACCACGATCACCACGACGGTCTGGGCCCGGGCCACGACCTGGGAGCCCAGGATGTTGAGCCCGGCCATGACCAGAACGACCAGGACCGCGAACGGCTTGACCCAGTCCTCGTTGCCGTCGGCGAACGCGCTGGCCGCGTAGCTGCCGAACGACACCGCCACCATGCCGGTGATGATGGCGTTGGCCCCCAGGATCAGCCAGGCGATCACGCCGGTGACGTGCCCGTCACCGTAGGCCCGGCGGACGTACTCGAGCAGGCCCGCGCCCGAGGGGTAGCGGGCCC
>DATBGF010000475.1:0-5443 GCA_036558145.1 Acidimicrobiales bacterium | reverse complement strand
GCCTCCTGTTGCACGAGAACCTGACGTTCTCGCTGATCCCGCCGCACGCCGGCATGCGGCAGTACTGGCGGGACCTGGACTCGCTCGAACGCTGGACCCGCGAGCTGCCCCACCAGCAGTGGTGGCGCGAGTTCCTCCGCGACTCGGCCGGCACCGGCTTCTGGCACGAGACCTACTTCATGCGCGGCGGCATGGAGGCCATCTACGACGACGTCGGTCGGCCCCTCGGCCTGTCGACGTTCGCGCCCGCGCAGAAGGCCCGTGGCGGCATGTTCAGCGCCCGCACCCGGCTCGGGTTGGGCGACCCCCACGTCGACCCGGTGATCGCGGAGGACGCCCTGCCGGACTGAGGCTCACTCCGGGATGGTCGACGCCGCGGCCGCGGCGATGAGCTCCCGGGTGTCGGCTGCGACCAGGAAGCCGGCGGCGTGCGAGGCCTCGGCCGCATCGGTCGAGGCGGCCACGAACGCGGCGTGGTCGGGATAGTGCGCGGTCAGCTGGTCCGCCGTGAACGGCGTCGTCGTGCCGAACAGGAAGCAGAACTGGCTGCCCCCGGTGGGGCTGCCGCTGAGCGTGGCGACCGGGGCGTCCACCGCGGGCGTCCGGATGCCGCCCAGCACGTTGCCGTTGGCGTCCTTGGCGAAGGTGACCGGGCTCACGCCGGTGGTCGCCAGCCGGGGGGCGACCGGGGGCAGCACGCCGGCCGACACCCAGCGGTCGAGGCGGTGGAAGGCGGCGTCGAGCACGAAGTGGGCCGGCCCGGTGTTGATCGGCGCGTCGCACGTGAACAGCGGGTTGGGCTGGTTGGTCGGGTGCTGCATCGAGTCCAGCACCCGCACCGCGCCCTGGCCGTCGCCGGTGTCGGTCATGCCGATGTCCAGCCCGTAGAAGTCGAAGTGGGCCGTGCCCGCCACCTCCCACAGCCGGTAGCGGTCGGTGTCGGGCTGGCGGGCGCCCAGGTTGGAGAACAGCACGTCTGTCTCGGTCTGGAACACGAGCACCGGCACGCCGAGGTCGTCCCGGATGGGCGTCGGCGCCGGGACCGGCACCGCCGTCTGGGGCGGCTGGGCCAGCGGGGCGCCGCCGGCGGCCCGGCTGTGGACCAGGAAGCCGTCGTACACCTGGGCGACGGGGTGGACCGCGTCGATGTAGGTGACCAGGCGGCCGGCCGACTGCGACTCCCCGACGCCCAGGATGTGCTGGGCCCTCAGGCCGCCGAGGACGGCGCCGGGGTTGTCGCGGACGGCCTGCGCGGCCTGGGAGAAGATGTCGTAGGAGAAGCTGTCACCGGGGTGGGACAGGCCGGCGTAGCGGACCGCGTCGCCCCGCTGCGGGTCGTCGGAGCGCAGCGCGTCGACGCCCACCTTCTGGGCGGACACCCCGACCCACACGAACCCCTCGCGCACGAGCTGGTTGTGGGCCAGGATCCAGTCAGGGCCCGCGTCGGCCCCGCCCGACACGTTCAGCCACTCGACGACGACGGTCCCGTTGAACCGGTACTTCTGGGTGGGGCGGACCACCACGGCCCGGGTCGTGTAGGGCGCGGTGGCGGACTCGACCACGCTGAACTTCCCGTCCGTCCCGAAGGGCGAGGCCGGCGCATAGGCGTGGGCGGTCCCCGACAGGAACACCTCGGACTCCTGGTAGCCGACGGTGGCGAGGTCGAACTGGGTGAACCCCGGGACCACCGGGACGCCACGCCCGCCGCCGGCCGGGGTGACGGTGGGACTGGCCGCGGCCGCGCCGGCGGCGCCGGCGCCCAGCATCGGGGCGGAGATGGCCACACAGGAGATCACGGCCAGCGCGGCGCGGCGGACACGACGACGGACGCCCATCGGTTCCCCTCCTTCGGTGGTGGGCAGCACGCTGTGCTGCCACCACCACCGACCGTATCGGAAACGACATTTGCGTACAAGAGAAGGTTCACACCTACAGGGAGATGTGTGCTTCTCAACTGGCGGAGGATGCCTCCAACCGCTCCAGCTGGTGGGCCGCGTAGGCGCTGTTCGGCCGGACGGCCAGGCGCTCGGCGATCAGGGCCCGGGCCAGGTCCCGGCGGCCGTCCCGCAGCGCGGCTTCGAGCAGCGTGCGCTGGAGGACGTCGCGCTGCGCGTGGGAGCCGCCGAACAGCTGGAGCCGGCGCCGGATCGGCGCCAGGGTGGTGACCACGTCGGACCACCGGCCCTGCCCGTAGGCCACGAGCGCCTGGGCGGCGGGCAGGCCGATCTCCGCGGTCATGGCCACGTTGGACCCGGCCGCCTCGCTGTTCACGTAGTCGCCCAGCCGCTCGACCAGGCGATCGGCCTCGTCGAGTCGCCCGGCACCGACGTAGGCCATCGTGGCGTGCACGTCGTTGAAGGCGTACCACGGGCGGTCGTCGAGGGCGGCGGCCCAGGAGTCGGCCAGGCGGGCGAAGCGGGCGCCGGCGTCGACCCGGTCGAGGTGCAGCCGCCAGAGCATGGCGGAGGCGTCGACCAGGTTGAGCATCGTCGGTTCGGTGCCGTCGTTGTGGATCTCGCGGTCATAGACGGCCAGCGCGGCTGCCGGGTCGCCCAGCTCGAGCTGGAACAGCGCCAGGTGCCACCAGTTGTGCACCGTGAACAAGTTGCCGCTCCCCCAGTCCGCCTCCCGGCGGGTGAGGAAGTCGACGCCGGTGGCGACCCGTCCCCGCATCTCGTAGGTGTGGGTGACGGCGTGGATGGCCCACACGTCGTCGGGGTTGACGGCCACGGCGGCCTGGCCCGCGTCCTCGGCCGCCTCGTAGTGGCCCGACTCCTCCAGGCCGAAGGCCTGCATCCCGCGCACGAAGGCGGTGTGCGGGTGGTCGGGGTCGAGGGCGCTGAGCGAGCGTCCGGGCCGGTCCCTGAGGTTGGCCGCGTCGCCCACGAAGAAGTCGAGCGCGTGCCCGGCCCACAGGGCCAGGAGGTCGCGGGGCCAGCGTTCGAGCAGCTCGTCGAGCGTGCGCGAGGCGCCGTACCAGTCGCCGCCCGCCCACGCGCCGATGGCGGCGTGGTGGGCCCGCTCGCGGGGGCCCATGGGCGTGTCGGCCATGGCCTCCCAGGCGAACTGGACGACGTCGACCTCGCCGCGGCCGGTGGCGGTGAGGTACAGGTAGGCGGCCAGGGCGTTGGCGATGGCGGTGTCCCCGTGCTGCTCGAAGAGGTGGGTGGCCTGGGGGACCACGTCGGGGTGGAAGCGCAGCAGCCGGTCGACCGCCCGGTCGTACCCCTCGACCGCCTCAGCCGGGGCGCTGACGTCCAGCCCGTGCTGGTCGTGCACGCGCCGGGTCGGGGAGCCGCCGGCGATGGTTGTGCTGGTGATGGTCATGCCGGAACCGTCGCGGGCCGCGCTCGCGGGCCGCTCGCGCCGGCTCACAGGGCGTCGAAGGCGGCCAGCGCCACGGCCACCGCCCCGTCGTCGTCCAGGCCGCGCCCTTCGGCGAGGGCGGCGTCGTGCTCGTCCGGGTCGAGCCCGGCCTGCACCGCATCGGCGATCGCCACCAGCCGGCGGGCGTCGTCGCCGAAGACGGCGTGGCCGGCCTCGGTCGAGGTCAGCGCCCCGAGCAGGACCGTCGCCGCCCGCAGGCTGCCGGTGCGCACCAGCAGCTCGTCGACCGCCCGCAGCATGTTCCACTGGATCACCCGGATGCCGGCCCGCTGCCAGTGGTCCAGCAGCCAGCGGTACTGCGCGACCGCCTCGGCCGGAGCGCCGTAGCGGGCCTCGATCGAGGCCGCCGAAGCACCGGCGATGCCCAGCACGAACGAGGCACCGCAGCGCCGGGCCTCCTCCATCGACCGGCGGAGCCGCTCGGCGGCCAGCGGGGGGTCGTCGTGGATCACCGATTCGCCCGCCACGTACCAGGCCCAGGCCGCAGGTATCTCCGGGGTGCCCTCGTCCAGCGTGGCCAGCAGGTCCGCCACATCGGCCGCGGCACCCGGGTCGCCCGCGTAGGCCCGGATGAGGGCCCGGCCGCCGTGGGACTCGATGCGGTGCAGTACGTCCTGGTCGCTCTCGTCGCTGCGCAGCCCCACCTCGGCCCACGCCAGCGCGTTCGCGAGGTCCCCCCGGTGCAAGGCCTGGAAGCCCAGGATGGACAGCACGTAGTAGGGCCGCTCGGCCGTGCGGTCCATGGCGGCGTGGCCGCGCTGGACCAGCTCGGCGCCGCGGTCGTGCTCGCCGCGGTGCCACGCCTCGTGGGCGGCGATGGCGTAGGCGTCCGCCACCCTCGGGTCGCCGCCGGCCTGCTCCGCCAGCTCGGCGGCCGCCGCGGCCCAGCGCAGCACCTCGGGCCGGAGCCGGTAGTAGCCGTAGTCCCGCAGCGCCAGCGCGAGCCGCAGGAGCGCGTCGTGGTCGCCGGTCTCGAGCAGGTGGCGCTGGGCGGCCCGCAGGTCGGGCAGCGAGGCGTCGAGCTCGTCGAACACGTCGACCTGGCCCGGGCGGCGCAGCCGCTCGCAGCACGCCTCGGCGAACGCCACGTGGTGCAGGGCGTGGCGGCGGCGCAGCTCGCCGGTGAGGCCGCGCTCGTCCAGGCGGGCGGCGCCGAAGTGGCGGAGGCTCTCGAGCATCCCGTAGCGGGCGCCGGACCGGTGCAGCAGCGAGCGCTCCACCAGCCGGCTCAACACGTCGGTCGCGTCCGCCCCGTCCCAACCGACCAGGTCACCCGCCGCCTCGGCCCGGAAGCCCGACTGGAACAGCGCGACCGCGTCGAACAGCTCCTGCTCCCGGGGGCCTCCCAGGTCGTAGGACCAGGCCACTGCGGCAGCCAGCGACCGGTGGCGGGCCGTGGTGCGCCGGCCCCCGGTCAGCAGCCGGAAGCGGGTCTCGAGCCCGGTCGCCACCTCGTCCAGGGTGAGCGTGTGCAGCCGGGCCGCGGCGAGCTCGATGGCGAGGGGCAGCCCGTCCAGCCGCACGCACACCTCGGCGATCTGGGCGACCTCGGCGTCGCTCGGCGACCAGGCCGGCTGGACCGCCCGGGCGCGGTCCACGAACAGGTGCACCGCCGGGCCGTCCCGGCCGCCCTCGGGCGGGGGCAGCAGCGGGACCGGGCAGAGGTGCTCGCCGTCGACCGCCAGCCGCTCCCGGCTGGTGGCCAGGATGCGAACCCCGGGGGCGCCGGCCAGCACCGCCTCGGCCACCCCGGCCACCGCGTCGAGCACGTGCTCGCAGTTGTCCAGGACCAGGAAGCCGTGCCGGTCCGCCAGCAGGTCCACGATCCGCTCCAGCAGGCCGACGCCGGCCGTCAGGTCCACGCCGGTGGCGCTGGCCACGGTGGCGACCACGCTGGTCTCCTCGGCGGCCGCCAGCTCGCAGAACCAGACGTCGCCGCCCGCGCGCCGGGCCACCTCGGCCGCGACGCGGGTCTTGCCGATGCCGCCGGTGCCGAGCAGGGTGACCAGCCGGGCCTCGGCCAGGAGGGCGACGACCTCGGCGAGGAGCAGGTCCC
>DATBGF010000474.1:0-3669 GCA_036558145.1 Acidimicrobiales bacterium | reverse complement strand
GGGGGCGGGGTAGCATGCGGGCATGGCGGCTCGACCTGGATCGGTCCCGGTGACGCTCGTCCTCGGTGAGGAGGAGCTGCTGGCCGAGCGTGCCGTCGGTGACGCGGTGGCGGCGGCCAGGGAGCGACTGGGGCCCGGGACCTCGGTGGAGGAGGTCAGGGGCGGCGGGCTGCCCGACGGGTTCGCGATGGGGCTGGCCACGGCGTCGCTGTTCGGGGGCGGGCGGGTCGTGGTCGTCCAGGAGGCCGACGCTCTGGACGCGGTGGCCCGCGAGGCGGTGCTGGCCCTGGCGGCCGACCCGGCCGCGGGGACGGCGGTGGTGCTGCGGGCGGCCGTGCCGGGGCGGCAGGGGAGGTTCTTCAAGGACGTCCAGGGCCACGCGGCCACGGTGCTGGTCGCCAAGCTGAAGCCGTCCGAGCGGACGAGCTGGCTGCGGGGCGAGGTGCGGCGGCTGGGGCGCAAGGCCGACGAGGCGGCGGTGGCGGCGCTGGTCGACACCGTCGGCCAGGACCTGAGGGAGCTGGCCGGGGCGGTGGCCAAGCTGCACGTGGCGGTGCCGCCGCCGACGGTGCTGACGGCCGGGCACGTGACCGAGTTCCTGGCCCAGACGGCGGACCGGGGGATCTTCGAGCTCACCGACGCGGTGTTCGCGGCCGACGCGGCCGCGGCCCTGGACCGGCTGGACGCACTGATCGACCAGGGGGAGGACCCGATCCGCCTGCTCGGCTTCATCGCCAGCCAGCTCCGCCTGCTGCTGCGGGTCGCCGACCATCCCGAGCTGCCCAAGGGGCAGGTCGCCGGCCTGCTCGGCGGCGGCGTGCGCGACTGGCAGGTCGACCGCGCCCGGCGCCAGCTCCGGCGCTTCCGTCCGGGGGACCTGCACCGGGCGCTGGACATGATCGCCGAGGCCGACGCCCACATCCGCAACGGCACCGCGTCGCCGCGGCTGCTGCTCGAGCTGCTGATCTCCCGCCTGGCCGGCGCCGGCGCGCCGACGGGGGCTGGCCGCTAGGACGCGCCCGACACGGCGTAGCGCCCCGGCGCAATGCCGACGTGGCGCTTGAACTGGCGGCTGAAGTGGGCCTGGTCGTAGAAGCCCACCGTCGCGGCGACCAGGGCGATGGGCTCGCCGTCGAGCAGCCGCCTGCGGGCGGCCTCGATCCGCCGGGCGGTCACATACTGGTGCGGCGCGATCCCGAAGGTGCCGGTGAAGCTGCGGACGAGGTGGGACGGTGACGCGCCGAGGCGCGCTCCGGCCTGGCCCAGGGTCGTGCGCTCGTACAGCCGCTCGTCGAGCAGGTCGCGCAGGTCTCCGGCCAGCCCTCGGGGGCTGGCCCCGAACCCGGGTTGGCTGGCGCCCCAGCGTCCTCCGAAGCCGGGCCCTGCCCCGGGCGGGGTGGCGCCCAGGATTCCTCCGGCCCCGGGCGGGTTGGCGCACAGGCGTCCTCCGGGACCGGACCCGTCCGGGGCCGGGGTGAGGTGGGCTCGGAGGCGGTCGCCGACGATGGCCAGGCGGGACTCGGCCTCGAGGGCGTCGTCGGGATGGCCCAAGGCGCGGTGGAGGCCGTAGATGGCCAGCCGCAGGGCCGGTTCGGCAATGTCGGGCCGGTCGACGGCGGGACCGGTCAGGCGCTCGTCGAGCACCTCGGTGGAGAGGTACAGGACGCGCTTGCGGAACCCGCCGTGGGCCCCGGCGCGGCCGTCGTGGACGACGTTCGGCGGCAGGATGAACACCCGCTCGCCGCCGGCGCCGCGATGGCGGGTCTCCAGGTCGTACCGGATCCAGCCGTCGTCCACGACGAACACCGTCCAGGCGTCGTGGACGTGCGGCGGATAGGCGTAGTCGACGAAGCGGGCATGGAAGACCTCATGCACGCCCGCCACCACCGGTTTCCAGGCCCGGACCCACTCCGGGCCCGGCGGCTGCCGACGCGACGGCGTCATGTCAGGATCGTACAAGACCGTCGGTCTCCCGCCGTTGTCGACTTGTCGGCATGAGGTATCCGACGCCGCCGCCCGCGGGATGAACCAGCTGCTCGCGCTGGCCGGGTTCGCGCTGGTCGGCTCCATCACGCCGGGACCGAACAACTCGCTGCTGCTGGCCTCGGGAAGCCGCTTCGGGTTCCGCCGGACCATGGGCCACGTCGCCGGGACCGCGGTGGGCATGGGTGCCCTGGTCTTCGTCGTGGCCGGCGGGGTCGGGGTCGTGCTGCTGGCGGTACCGGGCGTCGACCTGGCGCTGAAGGTGGCCGGTTCGGTCTACCTGCTGTACCTGGCGGCCAGGATCGCCACCAGCCGCGGGACCGGCGGGACGGTCGTGGCGCGGCCGCTCGGGCTGCTGGGGGGCGTGGCCTTCCAGTTCGCAAACCCCAAGGGATGGCTGTTCGCCCTGGCCGCGGCGGGCGCGTTCCTGCCACCGGGCCTCACACCGGTGGCCGGAGGGCTGGCCGTCGCGGTCATCTGCGCGACCGTGATCCTGGGGACGGCGGCGGTGTGGGCCGCCGGTGGGGCCGCCCTGCGGCGCATCACCGACAGCGGACACACGCAGCGGGTGGTCAACGTGGCGCTCGCCCTCGTGCTGGCCGCGTCGGTGGCCTTCATCTGGGTCTAGCCACCGCGGCCGGCGCGCGCGGAACGGCCGGGCCGGCGGGTGGGGCCGCGAGGCGGCTGGCCGGGACCTGCCGGCCCGGCGCTACTGGCCCTGCTGGTTGACCGAGCGGGCGAGGCGCGCCTTGTGGTTGGCGGCGTTGTTCTTGTGGATGACGCCCCTGCTGGCGGCGCGGTCGTAGGCGCGGGTGGCGCGGCGCAGGGCGGCCTCGGCGGCCTCCTGGTCACCGGCGGCGACGGTCTCGCGGACGCGGCGGGCGTAGGTCTTCAGGGCAGAGCGGACCGACTTGTTGCGCAGGCGGGCCTGCTCGTTCTGCCGGTTGCGCTTGATCTGCGACTTGATGTTGGCCAAGAAAGGGCACTCCTGCACGGAATTCACGAACGCACGGGGAACCGGGCGAGGCTAGCACAGCGGGTCGCCCCGGCTCAACGAGCAGCCGGAGGCGGCGGAGGAGGAAGGGCGGAGCACGGAACGGGGACTGGGGGCGGGTCGGATCGAGGGATCGGGCTCGGCGGACCGGGTTCGGTGGGTCGGGCTCGGCGGGGCGGGGCTCGGCGGTGACAACGGCGGCTAGGATGGGCTGGCCATGCCGAGCGACCTTTCACGCCTGCGCAACTTCTGCATCATCGCCCACATCGACCACGGGAAGTCGACCCTGGCCGACCGGCTGCTCGATCTCACCCACGCGGTGAGCGAGCGGAACATGCGCGCCCAGTACCTCGACAAGATGGACCTGGAGCGCGAGCGGGGCATCACCATCAAGGCCCAGGCGGTGCGGCTCGCCTATGCCGCCGCCGACGGCCGCGAGTACGTGCTCAACCTGATCGACACCCCCGGGCACGTCGACTTCACCTACGAGGTGTCGCGGGCCCTGGCCGCCTGCGAGGGGGCGGTGCTGCTGGTCGACGCCGCCCAGGGGATCGAGGCCCAGACCCTGGCCAACGTCTACCAGGCCATCGACAACAACCACGAGATCGTGCCGGTCCTGAACAAGGTCGACCTGCCCGCCGCCGACGTCGACCGGGTGAAGAGCCAGATCGAGGACGTCATCGGGCTGGATG
>DATBGF010000473.1:0-15768 GCA_036558145.1 Acidimicrobiales bacterium | reverse complement strand
GAGGGTCGCGGGTTCGAATCCCGTCGTCCGCTCCACAGATCACCAGGTCATGGGCCTCCGATGAGGCCCATGGCTCGCGTTCGGGGCCGGTTGACGCCGGACTGACGTGGGTGCGGGAGCGTGGGTGTGTGACCCGCCGTCTCGCCTCGCCCGTCGCCCTGCTCGCCGGTTGCCTGCTCGTGTTGGGTGCGTGCATCCACCCGGACCTCGCGGCCGGGGTGCTGACCCCCGACACCGGCCATCCCGACGATCGCTACGACCTCGACGTCCAGGATGGCGGCGCCCGGCTGGTCGCCAGCGCGCCCGCCACCAACACCGGCGGCAACACCCGCTGGGCGTTCTGGCGGAAGGCCGACGCCGCCCGGCTCGACCAGCAGGTGTGCACGACCTGGGTCGACGGTGACATCACCACCACCCAGCAGCAGGGTGTGGCGCTGCGCATCCGGCAGGACGGGGCGCGCACCCGGGCCATCACGGTCACCCGGCACGTCTTCGGCGGGTTCGGCGGCCAGTTCAACGTCCACGTGATGGACTCGGCACCCGCCGGGGGCGGGGGCGCGACCTTCACGTTCATCGGCGGTGCGATCATCACGTCGCTGGCCGACGAGACGACGCCGTACCCGTGGCGCGTCTGTGCCCGGGTGATCGGCGACAGGGTCGACTTCCTGGTGTGGCCCACCAGCCAGGCCCGGCCCGCCTGGGGGACCGCCGGCGCCGGCGGCTCGACGACCCTGCCCGACGGCTGGGACGCCGCGGGGATCCCCGGCTTCTACATCGGCCACCTGCCGGCCGGCGACTCGGTGGGCTACACGGACATCGCCGTCGGACGCCCGTGAGCCGTGAGCCGCGGCCCGCGGGCGGTCAGACCTGCGGGAGCACCTCGGCGGCGAGCCGCTCCATCTGGGCCGCGTGATCGAACATGGCGTTGACCTGGATCAGCTCCGCCCCGGCATCGGCGACGGCCCGCAACCCGGCGACGACCGCGTCGGGCGGACCGTAGACGGCCACCCGCTCCTCCATGTCCCGCAGCCCGAACTGGCCGTACAGCCGGCCGAGCTCGGCGGCGAGGCCCTGGCGGGCCCGGTCCGCGTCGTCGTCGACGGCCAGGTAGACCCGCTTGGCCACCGGGTAGCTCGCCGGGTCACGACCGACCCGCTCGAGCTCGGCGCGCAGCACGCCCACCTGCGTGGCGAAGTCGGCGGTCGAGGTCGAGCCGGCGCCGAAGAACCCGTCGGCCAGCCGGACCGTCCGGCGCAACGCGTCCGGGTGGCTGCCGCCGAACCACACCGGCGGGTGCGGCTTCTGGAACGGCTTGGGCTCCAGGCGGGCGCCCTCGGTCTGCCAGAACCGGCCCGCGAAGGTGACGGTGTCCTCGGTCCAGAGCGCCTTCATCAGCGCCAGGCCCTCGGTGAAGCGCGTGACGAGATGGGCGTTGTCCAGCCCGAAGGCGGCGAAGTCGCGGAAGCCGCCGCCGACGCCCAGCCCGACCTCGACCCGGCCCCGGCTGAGCTGGTCGAGCGTCGCCAGGCTCTTGGCCAGGTGGATGGGGATGTGGAGCGGGCTCACGAACACCGCGCAGCCGAGCCGCAGGCGCTCGGTGCAGGCGGCCGCGTAGGACATCAGCTCGAGCGGGCTGGCGACGGGCATGGCGCCGAGCAGGTTCTCCTGGGTCCAGGCGCTCTCGAATCCCAGCTCCTCGGCCCGGGTCAGGTAGGCACGCAGCCCACCCGGGTCGAAGGTGCCGTCGCGGACGTACTGCGGGATGGCGATGGCCCAGCGCACGCCGGCGAAGGTACCGCGCCGGGCCACCGCTCGGGGCCGCGCCAGCGCCAGCGCCGGCGGTTCGGCGGGCGAGCCGGGTCGTCAGGCGAGGGCGCCCGCCGGGGTGTGGTCGAGCGGTACCCGTTCCGGGTCGCCGTCGGCGAGCGGGGCCGGGGGAGTGCCGTCGCCGAAGGGACGACCGCCGAGCCGGTCCCGGTCGTGGGGGGCGAGCCAACCCGACAGGTCGGGGCCGAGCGGGACGACCCCGGTCGGGTTTATGTCGCGGTGGACCTCGTAGTAGTGGCGCTTGACGTGGTCGAAGTCGACGGTGTCGCCGAAGCCCGGCGTCTGGAAGAGGTCACGGGAGTAGGCCCAGAGCACGGGCATCTCGGACAGCTTGGACCGGTTGCACTTGAAGTGGCTGTGGTACACGGCGTCGAAGCGGGCCAGGGTCGTGAACAGCCGGATGTCGGCCTCGGTGATCGTGTCGCCGACCAGGTAGCGCTGCCGGGCGAGCCGATCGGACAGGCGGTCGAGGGCGTCGAACAGCTGCCGGTAGCTGGACTCGTACTTCTGCTGTGACCCGGTGAACCCGCAGCGGTACACGCCGTTGTTCACGGTCCGGTAGATCCACGCCATGAGCTCGTCCATCTCGGACCGGAGCGGTTCGGGATACAGGTCGGGCGCGCCGGGCCGGTGGTAGTCCGCCCACTCGGTCGCCAGGTCGAGGGTCATCCGGGGGAAGTCGTTGGTGACCACCTGCACGCTGGCGATCTCGACGATGGCGGGGACCGTGATCCCCTTCGGGTAGCCGGGGAAGCGGTTCAGGTACGCCTCCTGGAGCCGTTCGATGCCGAGGACCGGGTCACGGCCGCCGGGGTCGAGGTCGAAGCTCCAGGAGCGGTCGTCGTGGGTCGGTCCACAGATCCCCATGGACAGGACGTCCTCCAGCCCGAGCAGGCGGCGGACGATCACGGCCCGGCTGGCCCACGGGCAGGCCCGGCTGACGACGAGCCGGTAGCGCCCCGGCTCGACCGGCCAGCCGTCGCGCCCGTCCTGCGTCACGCGGTCGGCGATGTAGCGGGTGTCGCGTGTGAACTCGCCGGTCTCGACGTACGGCATCGGCTCCGTCCCGGGCACGACCGCCCGCCGGACGCACGCCTACGGGCGGGCGACGATGAAGTACGGAGTGGCGTTGGCCAGGACGTTGGTGAGCGCCGGCAGGTACTCGGCCCGCACGTCGGAATAGCCGGCGCGCTCGAACGTGGCGACGATGGGGCCGGTGTCGGCGAGGCCCATGAACGGCAGCGCGGCGCGGGTCGCGGGCGAGTAGTACTGGTCGAACACGCTCGGGCTCGCGGGATCCGCCGGCGCCTCGTCGGCGAACCAGAACCCGTCGACCGAGAGCACCATGCCGTCGGGGCGCAGGATGCGCAGCCAGCCGGCCATGGCCTTCTCGGGGTCGCGCAGGGTCCAGAGCAGGTGGCGGTTGGTGATGACGTCCACGCTGTCGGGCCGGCCGCCGGGAGCGACGGCGTCGCCGGGGGCGAAGCGCACGTCGAGGCCACGCTCACGGGCGGTGCGCTCGGCGAGGGACAGCATCGCCGTGGACAGGTCGGTGCCGGTGACCCGGTGGCCCAGCTCGGCGGCGATGAGGGCGAGGAAGCCGGTGCCGGTGGCCAGGTCGAGCACGTCGGCCGGCGGGTCGGGCAGGACGGCGCCGACGGCGTCGAGCCACAGCTGGTACTCGTCGGTGCCGTGCTCGGCGACGTTGCTGCCGCGGTCCTCGTAGCCGGGAGCCACCATGCTCCAGAACTTGGTGATCTGGTCCTGTGCGTCGGCCATGACCGTTGTTCCCCGCATGCGGCCGGCCAGTTCGCGCAACAGATTGGTTGCGCGTCGGTCCGGTGGGTCGTAGGTTCGGGCGGATGGTGACGACGAGCGAGGTCGAGTACGAGGCCGACGGCGGGATCGTGATGGTCGGTCATCTGGCGCTGCCGGACGGCGACGCCGCCGGCGGGGCACGGCCGGGCGTCCTGGTGGCGCACGAGGCGCCCGGGCTGGACGACGTGCACCGCGAGCGGGCCGACCGGCTGGCCGGGCTGGGGTATGTCGCCTTCGCCCTCGACGCCCACGGCGGCGGGCAGCTCCGGCTCGGCGATCCCCGCATCCAGGAGCGGGTCGCGACCGTGATGAAGGACCCCGATCGGGCCCGGGACATCGCCAGCGCGGGGCTCGACGTCCTCCGGGGCGCGCCCGGCGTCGACACCAGCCGGCTGGCCGCCATCGGCTACTGCTTCGGCGGCAACCTGGTGCTCCACCTCGCCCGCAGCGGGACCGACCTGCGGGCCGTGGTCGGGTTCCACCCCGGCCTGACGTCGGTCCGGCCCGAGGATGCCCGCAACATCACCGGCACGGTGCTGGTCTGCGTCGGCGCGGACGACCCCTACGTCGACCGCGAGGCGCGGGCCGCGTTCGAGGACGAGATGCAGGCCGGCGGCGTCGACTGGCGCATGCACGTCTACGGCGGCGTCCAGCACAGCTTCACCCACCCGCGGGCGGACCAGGCCGGCATCCCCGGGCTCGCCTACGACCCGCCGGCGGCCGGCCGGGCCTGGCGCGCCATGCTCGAGCTGTTCGAGGAGACGATCGGCCCGGCGCGGCCAGACTGACCGGGTGGAAGACGACACGACCGGCGCGAGCGAGGTCCGCGTGGTGGCCTGTGGGGTGGAGCGGGCCGAGGACGTGCACCGGCTCACGCAGGCCGCGTTCGGTCCCTACGACGTGCTGGAGCCGCCGTCGGGGGCCGTGGTCGAATCCGTCGAGCGGGTGGTGGCCGACCTGGCCGCCGGGGGTGGGGCCGTGGCCGAGCGGGACGGCGCCGCCGTGGGCTGCCTGCGCTGGCGGCCGCGGGCCGACGGGGACATGTACGTGGCGCGGGTGGCCGTGGACCCCGGCGAGCAGGGCTCGGGGATCGGCCAGGCGCTCATGGCCTGGGCCGAGGGTGAAGCCCGCCGGCGCGGCTACGCGGGCGTGACCGTCGGGGTGCGCATCGCGCTCCCGGCGAACCTCGCCTACTTCCGGCGCCTGGGCTACGAGGTCACCGGCGAGCACAGCCACGCAGGCTTCGACCGGCCGACCTGGTTGTCCCTGCGCAAGCCGCTCAGCGACGGGCGGCGGTCAGCCTGACGCTTCGCAGCCGACGCCGTCCCCGTCGTTGTCGAGCCCGTAGACATCGGGCCCGATGACCTGGACCCGCCCGGTGTAGGCCGGCCCGTTGCCGCTGCCGCCCGCACAGTCGACGTCGCTGGCGACGGGCACGCAGGGGTCGTACGAAGGATGGCACCCGCCCGCTGCGGCGGGCGGTGGAGGCGCGATCGTCGGCGCGGGCCGTGGCGGCGCCGTGGTCGGCGGAGGCGGTGGCGGCGGTGGGGGTGGCGGCTGGGTCGTGGTCGTGGTGCTCGTCGACGTGGTGGTCGTCGAGGTGGTGCTGGTGGTGCTGGTGGACGTGCGTCGCCCTTCGGTGCTCGACGGCGCCGTCAACGGCGGTGCGTCGCCGGTGGCCGTGTCCGATGCCGCCGCACAGCCGCAGAGCGCTGCGCCCAGCAAGCCCACAGAGATGGCTGCGCCCGCGCGCGCAACCCGCCCCCCTGATGCCCTCATTGTCCCCGCCTGTCCTGTCGTCCGCCTTGCGCTCCGCACAGTAGCGCGGGCGGCACGGCCGCGGCATGCTCGCGGCATGAGCGGACCGGTCGCCGCCGAGGATGCCCGCCCGGACGAGGCTGCGTGCGGCGAGCCGCACGCGCCCGAGGTCGAGGTCTCGCCCAGCCGGGAGGCCAGCGTCGGAGGCGTGGCCGTGCGGCGGGCGCTGCCCCGGCGCCAGCGGCGGACGGTCGGCGCCTGGTGCTTCGCCGACCACTTCGGGCCGGTGGCCCCGGGCGCCGGCAGCATGGAGATCGGGCCGCACCCGCACACGAGCCTGCACACGGTGACCTGGCTGCTGGAGGGCAGCCTGCTGCACCGGGACAGCCTGGGCAGCGAGCAGCTGATCCGCCCCGGCCAGCTCAACCTCATGACCGCGGGCCACGGCGTCGCCCACGCCGAGGAGACGCCCGCGGGCGACGGTCAGCGGTCCCAGCACGGAATCCAGCTGTGGGTGGCACAACCGGAACGGACCCGCCACGCCCCGCCGGCGTTCGAGCACCACGCCGAGCTGCCGGAAGCCGGGATCGGCGCCGCTCGGGTCACCGTCCTGATCGGCGAGCTCGCCGGGGCCGTCTCGTCCGCCCGGGCCGACACCCTGCTGGTGGGAGCCGACCTGGCCAGCGACGGCGGGCGCTTCAACGTCCCGCTCGATCCCGCCTTCGAGCACGCGCTGGTGGTCCTGACCGGGTCGCTCGCGGTCGGGGACACACCTGTCGTCCCCGGGCACCTCGCCTACCTGGGACAGGGACGCGAGCAGCTCGACCTGGCGGCCGAAGGCGCCACCCGCGCCCTGCTGCTCGGCGGCGAGCCGCTGGGCGAGCAGATCGTCATGTCGTGGAACTTCGTCGGCCGCTCCCGGGACGAGGTCGCCCAGGCGGCCGCCGACTGGAACGACGGCGCCGACCGGTTCGGGACAGTGGACTCGCCGCTGGCCCGCATCCCGGCCCCCTAGCCGTCGAACTGCTCGCGCAGGTCCCGCTTGAGCACCTTGCCCGCCGGGTTGCGGGGCAGCAGATGGTCGGCCGACCACACGGTGATGCGGGACGGCACCTTGAACGGCGCCAGCCGCCGGCCCACGTGCTCCTGCAGCTCCTCGGCGGTGACCGGCACGCCCGGCAGCGGGACCACGACGGCGGCCACCTCCTCACCCAGGCGCTCGTGCGGCACGCCGAACACGGCCGCCTCGTGGACGGCCGGGTGCTCGTAGATGGCCGCCTCGACCTCGGCGCAGTACACGTTCTCGCCGCCGCGCAGCACCATGTCCTTGGCCCGGTCCTCGACGTAGACGAAGCCCTCCTCGTCGAGCCGGCCGATGTCGCCCGTGCGCAGCCAGCCGTCGACGATCGTCTCGTCCGTGGCGTCGGGCCGGTTCCAGTAGCCCCGGATCAGGTTGGGGCCCTTGAACCAGATCTCGCCCCGCTCACCCACGGGGAGCGACTGCCCGACCTCGTCCCGCACGTCGATCTCGAGGATCGGCGTGGCGCGCCCGGTGCTGGTCGGGTGGCTGAGGTAGTCGGCGCCGCCGTTCTGGGGACCGTAGGCGTTGGTCTCGGTCATGCCGTAGCCGATGTTGGGGCTGGCCTTGGCGAAGCTGGTCGACACCCGCCGGACCAGCTCGGGCGGGGCGGGCGCGCCGCCGCCGCCGACCGCCACCAGGCTGGACGTGTCGAACTCGGCGAACCGGGGCGACTGCAGCAGGTCCCAGCTCTGGGTGGGCACGCCCACGAAGTTGGTGACCCGCTCGCGCTCGATCAGCTCCAGCGCCCGCTCCGGGTCCCACTTGTACATGATCACCAGCTTCAGGCCGCTGGCGAAGCACGAGAGCATGACCGGCACCGATCCGGTCACGTGGAAGAGCGGGACGATGAGGATGAACGACGGCGGTACCGCGGCGGGGCCACCGGCCTCGGCCTCGGCCTCGGGGGAGGGGGCGGAGGGGCGCCGGAGCCGGTCGACCGCGGCCCGGCAGGCGTAGCCGAGCAGCGCCTGGACCACGGCCCGGTGCGTCGACACCGCGCCCTTGGGCCGCCCGGTCGTGCCCGAGGTGTAGAGGATGGTGGCGTCATCGTCGGGCGCGATCTCGACGGCCGGCAGCGGCCGCCCCAGCTCCAGCACGTCCTCCCAGCGGTCGACTCCCGCCGGGGCGTCGGCGCCCAGCCGCACGCCGAGCACCGTGACCCCGAGCTTCTCGGCCGCCGGCTGCGTCCGCTCGACCCGCTCGCGGTCGGCCACGAGGACCTTGGCGCCGCAGTCCTCGAGGGCCCACGCCAGTTCGTCCTCGGTCCACCACGCGTTCAGCGAGACCGAGATGGCCCCGACGGATGTGATGGCGGCGAATGCCACCACCCACTCGGGGTAGTTCCGCATGCCGATGGCGACCCGATCGCCCTTCCCGACCCCGTACTCCTCCACGAGGAGCGCGCCCAGGGCGTCGACCCGGCGCATGGTGTCGGTGAAGCTCCAGCGCTCGTCCTCGTAGACGAGGAACGTGGTGTCGCCGTAGCCCCGGGCCAGCCCGAACAGGTCCCCCAAGCTGCCGGGAGCGTTGCGGAACACCGTGGTGGGGATGCCCCGGATGTCGACGGTCGTGGTCTCGAACCGCTCACCCGGTGCGGTCACGGCCGCGACGGCCTCGGCGTAGCTCAGCGACATGCCGGGACGATAGCAACGGCCCTGTCCCGCACTTGAACCCGGGTCAGGAGAGCCAGCGCCACACCTCGCCGGGCGCCGGGCCGGCAGCGTCGACCGCGGCGGGCACGTCCAGGCCGGCGAGCACGTCGGCGTGGGCGGCGTCGGAATCCGGCCCGTAGCTGAGCAGCAGCGTCCCGTCGAGGTGGCAGCCCGGGCAGGTGGCGCCCACGACGGCCAGCATGTCGGAGGGGTCGGACGCACCCTCGAGCCGGCGCAGCCGCTGGACCAGCAGATCGGCGGGCTCGACGACCGAACGGCAGACGGCGCACAGGACACCGCCGTCGGTGGCCATCAGGATGGCGCTGAAGCCGGCGTCGTCGAAGTCTTCCAGCACCGCGGCGAGGCTCGTGTCCTCGGGCAGGGGAGCGGTGGGAGCGGTCACGGGACACCTCCGGAGGCCAGCGGTTCGGGGATGGGCGCCGGGCCTGGCGGGACCGGCGGATCCGGCGGCGACGGCACTGGCGGCACCGGGGGGTCGGGTTCGGGCACAGGCGGCGGTTCCGGAGCGGGTGGCGGGATGGGGGTCGCTCGGGGGATCACCCGGGGAACGGAGCGGACTGTGACCAACATCATGGCCGGGCTACCCGCCGACAGCCGGCCCAATCGGGCGATTTCGCGTACCCGTAGGGCCGCCGTCCGAGCCGCGCGCGATGTGTCAACTCAGCGCAGCACCAGGGCCAGGACCGTCACGTCGGCGACGGTGACCGCGGCGGCGAGGAGGGTCACGGACACGGTGCTGGCCGCCACCGGCCGGGTTCGGGACGACAGCGAGCGGGTGCGCACCAGGCAGGCCGCCAGCCCGAGGACCATCACGGCTACGCCGATCGCCAGCGTGACCGGCACGGACACGGGATCGGGCCCCACCCGGCCGGCCACCAGGGCCAGCCCCGTCACGGACAGGGCGGTCCGCACCCAGGCCAGCTCGGTCCGCTCGGCCTGCAGGCCCGGCGGCGGGGACGGGCCCGAGCTCATCCGACGATCAGCAGCACGGCCACCGCACCCGCGACGACGGCCACACCCGTGGCGAGCAGGGGGACCGCCCAGGGGTGGGGGAGCGGGACGCCGCGGCGCATGGCGTCCTGGACCTGGCGCCAGCGCACATAGCTGGACGTGGTCAGCGCCAGGCTGAGGGCGACGGCCGCCACGGCCAGGGCGGTGCGGGCCCCTTCGGTCAGCGACTCGCTGAGCGCGTGCAGGGCGATCCCGCCGGCGAGCAGGGCCAGCGACGTCCGGATCCAGGCGAGGAACGTGCGCTCGTTGGCCAGCGTGAAGCGGTAGTCGGGCTCCTGGCCGGCGCTGTCGTCGTCCATGCCTAGCCCGGCGCGCCCTCCGGCGCGGGCGGGCGCGGGGTGCCGGTGGCCGGGCTGAAGAGGCGGGAGGTGCTGGTGCGGCTGCGCAGCTCGTCCAGGATGGCCAGGACGAACACGGCGAATGCGAGCCCGTAGGCCGCGCCGCCGACGCCGTAGGCCGCGTAGCCCACGAGCGCCACCACCCAGGGGACCAGCAGGCCGACGTGCACGCTGTAGAGCGAGATCCTGCGCCGGAGCCAGTACGAGTCGACCAGCTGGCAGATCACGACCACGGCGACGGTCACCAGCGCCAGGGCGTCGGAGCGCAGCGCCAGCACCAGCAGGACCAGCGGCACGGAGCCGAGCACGATCCCCACGTGGGGGAAGATCGCCATGACGGCGGCGCCCAAGCCCAGCGCCGCGGGCGCGGGGACGTCCAGCAGGCGCGCCGCTCCCGCCACGATGAGCCCCACGAGCACGGCCTCGACCAGCGTGAACCAGATGGCCCGCCGGGTGCGCTGCACCGCGTTGGTGACCACGTCGGTCACCTCCTGGCGTTGCTCCTCGTCGGGGAGCTGCTCGACGGCCGAGCGCGCCAGGGCGGGTCCGTAGGACATGAGGAACAGGGTGAGGATGCCGCCGAGGAGGTAGGTCGGGAAGGTGCCGGCGGTCGATGCGAGCACCTCGTCGCCACCCGTGACGCGCTGGTCCAGCGCCTCGACGAAGTCGTCGACCCGGCGGGTGAGGTCGAGGTCCTGGGCGGCCTGGCCGACGCTGTCGTCCCGGGCCTCCAGCTCGCGCGCCGCGTCCTTGGCCGCGTCACCCAGCTTGTCGACCCCGTTGGCCAGGTCGTCCGAGGCCATGTAGATGACGCCCCAGGTGGTCAGGCCCACCACCAGGAGGGCCAGCAGCACCGACAAGATGCGGGGCAGGTGGCGGTCCAGGACGTCGACGATCGGGTCGATGAGCACGGCCACGACCACGGCGGCGAACGCCCACGACAGCGGCCGGTGGGCGGACACGAACACCCGCTGGGTCAGCAGGGCCAGCGCCGCGATGACCACGGCCATGATGGCCGAGGAGGTCGAGATGCGCACCCTCCGGCGAGGCGGCGGGGGGTCGACGTAGGCCACGCGCGTACCGTACCGGGCCGCCCCGGCCCGGCGCTCAGGGCGTACCGTACGTAGGTGGACGAAGATCCCGCTGCCGACGGCGATCTCTCGGCCGCGGCCGGGCCGGGCAACGGTGAGCGGCCGGGCGCCGACGGGGATCATTCGGTCGCGGCCGACCTGGCGGCGCTGCGGGCCGGGGGCGACGGCGTCCCCACCGAGCGGACGGTCGTCGACGTCGACACGTGGTCGTTCGTGGCCCTGGCCGTCGCCGCGCTGGGGGCGGCCGCGGTCTTCGCGATCGTGTCGATGGCCGCCGACGTGCTCACCGGCATCGGTGTGGGCGTGGTGGTGGGCGTGGCGCTGGCGCCGGTGGTCAGCGCGGTGCAGCGGCGGGCGGACATGACCCGCGGCAGCGCGGTCGTCCTGGTGGGGACCGGGCTGGCGCTCGCCATCGCCGCGGTCGTCCTGCTGGTGGCGCCGGCCGCGGTCCGCCAGGCGCAGGACTTCAGCGACGAGCTGCCCCAGACCGTGCGCGACCTCTACAGCTGGCCCATCGTGGGCGACCGCCTGCAGAAGGCGGACGCGGCCACCCAGGTCGAGGAGTGGATCAAGGACGCCCCGGCCAAGGTCGACGACGCCACCCTGTCCAACCTGGGCGAGCGCCTGCTGGGCGGCGTGCTCACCGCGGTGGTGGTGCTGGTCACCGCCCTCGGCGTCATGGTCGACGGCGAGATCGTGGTCCAGCGCTTCCGGTCGCTGGTGCCACCGGCCCGCCGGCCGCAGGCCGACCGCCTGGGCCGCATCGTCTACGCCACCTTCGGCAGCTACTTCGCAGGCTCGCTGTTCGTCGCCGTCCTCGCCGGCCTGGTCACGCTGTCGGTGGGCCTGCTGCTCGGCGTGCCCCTGTCCCCGGTGGCGGGCCTGTGGACGACGCTCACCAACCTGATCCCCCAGATCGGCGGGTTGCTGGGCGGTGGGTTCTTCGTGCTGCTGGCGCTGACCCAGGGACCGCTCACCGCGGTCCTGGCCCTGGCCTTCGTCGCCGCCTACCAGAACCTGGAGAACCACGTGATCAGCCCGGCCATCGTGGGCCGGGCCGTGAACCTGTCGCCGCCGGCCACGATGCTCGCCGCGCTGGTGGGCGGCGCCGCGGCCGGTGTCCCGGGCGCGCTGGTCGCCACCCCGCTGCTGGGCGCGGTCAAGGCCATCTACCTCGACTCCCGGGGCCAGATGCCCGAGATCGAGACCGAGAAGGTGCGGCACCGGCTGTCCCGGGTCCTGCACCGCCACCTCGACCGCGATGCCCCGGCAGGCGACGGGGATCCGACCGTCGCCGAGGGCGACGAGCCGGCCGAGCCCCAGCCCGACGCCGCGTTGACCGAGGGCAAGGCCGACAGCGCGTCGAGCGAGGACGAGCCCGACGCCGGCGCCACCGTGGACGACGCCGCAACAGGCCCGTCGGGCTAGAGCGGCAGGTCGCCCGGCGCCGCCGTGGACGGTCCCTCGACGGGCCAGCGGGGCTAAAGACAGATCGCCCCGCCGCCGTGCGTTGAGAACGCCTCGACGGGCCGGAGAGCGAGGGCGGCAGGTGGCCGGTAGCGCCGCGGGCGGAGGACGGTCGACGGGCCGGCGAGCGAGGGCGGCAAGCCGGCGGTGGCGCCGCGGTTGGAGGACGCTCGACGGGCCAGTCGGGCTAGAGCGGCAGGTCGCCGGTGGCGCCGCGGGTGGAGCCGGTGTCCGTGTAGGCCGCGATGGTCCGCTGGGCGATCCGCATCTGGTGGACCTCGTCGGCCCCGTCGGCGAAGCGGGCCCAGCGGGCGTGCTGGTACATGTTCGCCAGCGGGGTGTCGGTCGAGTAGCCGAGCGCGCCGTGGACCTGGATGGACCGGTCGATGATCCGGCCCAGCGCGTTGGCCACGAAGTGCTTGGCCATCGACACCTCGGAGCGGAAGTCGAGCTTGTTGTCGATCCGGTAGGCGGCGTGCAGGACCATGAGCTTGGCCTGGTACAGCTCCATGGTGCTGTCGGCGATCATCCACTGGATGCCCTGCTTCTCGGCCAGCAGGGAGCCGTGGGCGAAGCGGTTGAGGGCCCGGTCGACCATCATGTCCAGCGCCGTCTCGGCCTGGGCGATCCAGCGCATGCAGTGGGCCAGGCGGGCCGGGCCCAGCCGGGACTGGCCCAGCAGGTGGCCCTCGCCCCGGCCGCCGAGCATCTTGTCGGCCGGCACCCGCAGGTCTTCGATGCGGATCTCGGAGTGGCCGGTCGAGCCGTGCATGGTCTCGACCTCGCGCACCTCGGTCCAGCCCTCGGACGGGATGTCGACGATGAACGCCGAGTTGGCCGCCTGGGGCAGGTCGGGGTCGTCCTCGGTCCGCACGATGAGGATGGCGAAGTTGGCCCGGTGGGCGTTGGAGATGAACCACTTGTGGCCGTTGATGACCCACTCGTCGCCGTCCTGGTAGGCGCGGCTCTGGATCAGCGTCGGGTCCGAGCCGGCCACCTCGGGCTCGGTCATGGCGAAGCAGGACGCCTTGGTGCCCTCGCACAGCGGGCGCAGGTACTGCTCCTTCTGCTCCTCGGTGGCCCAGTGCAGCAGCGTGTGCATGTTGCCCTCGTCGGGGGCCTGGCAGTTCAGCACCCAGGGGCCGAGCCGGGTCTTGGCCGCCTCGGCCTGGACCATGGCCAGCTCGACGTGGCCTAGGCCCATGCCGCCCCACTCCTCGGGCATGTGGGGCAGCCACAGGCCCGCCTCCCGGGCCTGCTTGCGCATGCCGAGCAGGATGCGCAGGTAGTCCTGGCGCTGCATGCCCGGCGTGGCGGCGATCTCGTCCTCGCCCGGGGTCACGACCTCGTCCACGAAGGCCCGCACCCGCAGGCGGATGTCCTCGAGCTCGGGCGTGAGGGTGAAGTCGATGGCCATGACGGTCAGCCTTTCGCGATGACGGTGTGGGCGCGGGCGAAGAGCCCGAGGGTGGTGGCGTGGAGCAGGTCGCCGACCGGCTTGGGGGCCTTGCCCGCACAGGCCCGGGCGTGGGTGCCCTCCAGGACGATGCCGAGCTTGAAGCAGGCCATCGCCGTGTACCAGCTGATGGCGGACGTGTCGCGGTCGGAGTGCTCGGCGTAGCGGGTCACGACCTCGGCCGGGGTGGGCAGGCCCGGCACGCCACCGCCGACCCCGCCGAAGCCGGTCGTGTCGCCTTCGGGGCCGATCGGCCAGGTGCCGAGCATGTTGCCGAGGTCGAGCAGGGGGTCGCCGATCGTGCACATCTCCCAGTCGACGATGGCGGCGACCTCAGGCCGGTCGTTGGCGATCATCACGTTCGACAGGTGGAAGTCGCCGTGGAGGATGCCGGGGCGCCACTCGGCCGGCCGGTTGGCGTCGAGCCACGCTGCGACCTCGTCGAGGTGGGGGATGTCCGGGCCGGGATAGCCCTCCAGCTCGCCGTAGGAGTCGAGCTCGCCCATCCAGCGGGGGACCTGGCGCTCCAGGAAGTTGCCGGGCTTGCCGAGGTCGGCGAGCCCGACCGCGACGTGGTCGACCGCCCCGAGGGCGGCGATGGCGTCCGCCATGTGCAGCCCGATCTGCCGCCCGGCGTCGGGGACGTCCCGGAGCTGCGGCGACAGCCCGCCGGCGGGGTTGAAGCCGTCGACCGGGTCCATCAGGTAGAAGACGGCGTCGCCGGCCACGCCGGTCTCGGGCTCGCCCGGTCCGGCCACGAAGCGGGGGTGGGGCACGTCGCTGCCGGCGAGAGCCTGGAGGACCCGGGCCTCGCGCCGCATCACGTCGTTGCTGAGCCGGCGCAGGTGGCGGGGGCCCCGCCTGAGGACATAGGTCCGGCTCGCCCGCCGGAAGCGCAGCAGCAGGTTCTGGGTGCCGCCCGGCAGCGCCTCGGCGCCGGTGATCTCGCCGGGCTCCAGGCCCTGGGCGTCCATCCAGTCGCCCAGCTTCCCCAGGTCGACGAGGTCGGTCCCGACCCCACTCAGGTCGCTGTCGCCGAACGAGGGCTCGCGTTCCCTGTCGCCCGTCCCCGGACCGCGTGTCCTGTCGCCGCTGGCCGGCTCCGTCGTCTCGCTCATGCAGGCGATCCTGCGCCGTCGGGGCGCTCGGCAGCCAGCCGCCGGGTCTCGTCCGACAGGGACGTGGTGAGCACGCCCGCCACCAGGTCCACGAGGTGGCTGGTGAACAGCCGGTCGTCGCTGTGGGGCGCGCTGCGGGCCCGGCGCCCGAGCTCGACGGCGGCGAAGCGGATGGCGACGAAGCGGCGGTGCAGCCGGGTGGCGTCGTCCTCCAACAGGCGCCCGACCAGTGTGCGCCAGCGGAAGACGCTGGAGGTGGGGTCGTCCAGGTCCGCCGGGTTGATGACGGGCCGGGGACGGTTGATCAGGTCGGCCAGGATCTGCAGGTACTCGACGCCGCCGTCCTCGTCGGCCAGCTTCGCGGCCAACGGGCGGACCAGCGCCCCCGCCAGGGCCCGCACATCGTCGCGGCCGTCGGCCTCGTAGGCGTCGAGCATGGCGTGCCGGCGAGCCTCGACGTCGCGGTGGTGCTTGGCCATGACGGCCTTGAGGAGCCCGTTGCGGTCCCGGAAGTGGTACTGCAGCGCAGAGCCGTTGCGGGCACCCGCGGCCCGGTTGATCTCCCGCAGGCTGATGCCTTCGATGCCGTGCAGCGCGAACAGCTGCTCGGCGGCCGAGATCAGCCGGTCGGCGGTCGGTGCGGTGTCATGCATTCGCATTAGACCTTAGACCGACCTCATCACGTACGGGTTCGATCCGTCGTGGGATGCTCAGCGGCGGTGACGGACGATGACCGGGCGCTGCGCAAGATACGAGCCATCTGCGGGCGCTTCCCCGACGTCGAGGAGGCGGAGCTGCAGGACCGGCCCCTGTTCCGGGTCGCCTCGCGGCGATTCGCGATCTTCAACGGCGACTCCTCTCCGTCCCGGCCTCGCTGGGCGGGGGCGGGGCGTTCGCTGCATGTGCTGACCGACCCGTTGGAGCGCGATGCGCTCGCTCACGACCCCCGCTTCAGCGCTTCGCCGCACCACGGGGACCGCGGCTGGGTGGCGCTCCGCCTCGACGCCGGCGTAGTCGACTGGCAAGAGGTGGCCGAGCTGCTGGAGTCGGGGTACCGCCAGGCCGCCGGCGCCCGCCGTGTCGCCCGATGGGATCAGGCGGCGAAGTAGCGCCCGGGGCTGGTCCCCATG
>DATBGF010000472.1:0-1647 GCA_036558145.1 Acidimicrobiales bacterium | reverse complement strand
CCCTCCTGGCCGGGGGCGGCCTCGCCCAGCACGGTGGCCGAGATCGGCGCGTAGGACAGGCCCATGCCCAGGCCGCCCACGGCCCAGGCCGCCACCAGGAACCCGACGGGGACCGGGCCCAGCGCCACCAGGGTCAGGGCGATGCCCGCCGCCAGGATCATGAAGCCCCGGCGCACGAGCCAGCGGGGGCCGCGAGCCACGACGACCCGGTCCTGCACCCAGGCGCCGGTGGTCCAGGCCAGCGTGGCGCCGGTCAGCGCCAGGCCCGCCACCCAGGTGGGCGCGTCGTGGGCCTCGGTGGCGGCCAGCGACACGTAGGCGTCGGTCCCGAAGAAGGCGAACGTGAGGATGCCCCGGACCGCGATCGCCGCGGGCAGGCCCGGGTGCAGCGCCAGCGTCCCCTCGGGCACCAGGCGGACGAAGGCCCACGCCCCCAGCAGTCCGCCCACGACCACGAGGGCGACCGCCAGCGCCGGCTGGTGGGCGCCGAGGCCGCCGAGGACCAGCGCCGCTCCCGC
The DNA here is from genome assembly GCA_036558145.1 of Acidimicrobiales bacterium. Lineage (GTDB taxonomy): Bacteria > Actinomycetota > Acidimicrobiia > Acidimicrobiales > VFJN01 > ZC4RG19. Next base: position 1,129 of record DATBGF010000472.1, on the reverse strand, counting down.
CACCAGCACCCCCGCGTCCCGCACGCGGTCGTCGTCGCGGGGTGCCGTGGTGTCGGCGTCGTCGGGCGGGCCGCCGGCCAGGGCCGGCAGGGCCAGGACCGCGGCCAGCGCCACGAGGGGCAGCAGGGCCAGGAACACGACCCGCCACGACAGCCAGCCCGCCAGGGCGCTGGCCGCGGCCGGGCCGATCACGCCCGGGATGACCCAGGCGCTGGAGAACACGGCGAACACCCGGGGCCGGAGGGCCGCGGGATAGTTGCGCCCCACGCTGGTGTAGGCCACGGCCGGGATCACGCCCGCGCCCATGCCCTGGGCGATGCGCCCGGCCACCAGCATGGGCATGGACTGGGCGGCACCCCCGACCACCAGGCCGGCCGCGAACAGGGCGAGGCCGACGGCGAAGGGCAGGCGCGTGCCGCGCCGGTCCGCCGCCCGGCCCGCCAGCACGATGCCGAGCAGGCTGCCCAGGAAGAACCCGCTGAACACCCAGCCGTAGAGGCCGAGCCCGCCGAGGTCGTCGGCCACCACCGGCATCACGGTGGCGATGGCCAGCGACTCGAACGCGACGAGCGTGATGGTCAGGACCAGGGCGACGGTCAGGCGGCGCCGCGCCGGGGCCCACACGCCGTCGTCGACGGGGATGCCCTCCACCGCGCGCTGATCCAGGGCCACGTCAGCCATGCTTGCGTCCCAACACGATGCGGACCGCCTGGATTCCCTGACCGAGACTGGGGCCGTGGACCACACCCTGACCACCCAGGACGGTGAGGACGCCCTCGTGCGGGGCCTGCTCACCGGCATCGCGGTGTTCCGCTGGCTGGCGTGGGCGTGGCTGGTGGTCGTGCTGGCCCTCAACCGGTCGGAGCTGACCGAGCCCGCGGCCCGCCCCAGCGTGGCCGTGGCGCTGGCGGGGGCGGCGCTGGTCGTCACCGCTGCCGACACCGCCCTGCTGAGCATCGACCCCCGCCGGCTGCTGGCCCCCGCGGTGGTGGCGGCCGAGGTGACGGTCGGTTTCGCCCTGGCCGCGGCGGACGAGCTGGCCTACAACGGCGTCTCGCATCCCCAGACGCTGGCGTCGGCCTGGCCGCTGGCCGGCGTGATGTCCGCGGGCATCGCGCTGCGCTGGCGG
>DATBGF010000471.1:0-13285 GCA_036558145.1 Acidimicrobiales bacterium | reverse complement strand
ACCGGTCACCTTCGAGCGGGACTTCACCGAGATGGCGGCGGGATCCTGCCTGGTCAGCTTCGGTCAGACCCGGGTGCTGTGCACCGCCTCGATCGACGAGGACGTCCCCCGGTGGATGCGGGGCCGCGGCACGGGCTGGGTGACCGCCGAGTACTCGATGCTGCCGGGATCATCGGCCGAGCGCATCCGGCGCGAGGTCAAGGACGGCCACCCCTCGGGCCGCAGCCAGGAGATCCAGCGGCTGGTGGGCCGGGCGCTGCGCTCGGTGTGCGACATGGCGCTGCTGGGGGAGCGGCAGGTCATCGTGGACTGCGACGTGCTCCAGGCCGACGGGGGCACCCGCACGGCCTCGATCTGCGGCGGCTACCTGGCGCTGCACGACGCCCTGGCCCGCCTGGAGGCGCAGGGGGTCGTCGGGGCCCACCCGCTGACCGCGTTCTGTGGCGCCATCTCGGTCGGCGTTGTGGACGGCACGCCCGTGCTCGACCTGCCCTACAGCGAGGACAGCCGGGCCGAGGTGGACATGAACGTGGTCATGACCTCCGAGGGCCGCTTCGTGGAGGTGCAGGGCACGGCCGAGGGCCAGGCCTTCACCCGGGGCGAGCTCGACGGCATGCTGGGCCTGGCCGAGAAGGGGATCGGTGAGCTGATCGACCTCCAGCGGGAGATGGTGGCCGAGCCGCCCCCGTTCCGCCGGGTGTCCAAGCAGCGGTGACGCGCCTGCTGCTGGCGACCGGCAACGCCCACAAGGTGGCCGAGGTCCAGGTCATCCTGGGTCCGGGCTACGAGGTCGAGGCTCGCGACCCGGATGTCGAGGAGACGGGCACGACGTTCGAGGCCAACGCCCTGCTCAAGGCCCGCGCCCTGGCCTCGGCGACCGGCGAGACGGCGGTGGCCGACGACTCCGGGATCGAGATCGACGCCCTCGGCGGCGGCCCCGGGGTGCGCTCGGCCCGCTGGACCGACGAGGGCGACTGGATCCCCCGGGTGCTGCGCGAGCTGGACGGGGTGGCGCCCGAGGGCCGCGGCTGCCGCTACGTCTGCGCCGCCGCGGTCGTGTGGCCCGACGGCCGGGAGGCCGTGGTGCGGGGCACAGTGGACGGCATCGTCCCGCCGGAGCCGCGGGGCACCGGCGGCTTCGGCTACGACCCGATCATGCAGCCGGCGGAGGGCGACGGCCGCACGTTCGCCGAGATGTCCGACGCGGAGAAGCACGCGCTCAGCCACCGGGGCCGCGCCTTCCGGGCCCTGGCGGAGCTGCTCTAGTGCTCAGGCGCCGGCCAGGTGCTGGCGCAGCACGTACTGGAGGATGCCGCCGTGCTGGTAGTACGCGGCCTCCATGGGGGTGTCGAGGCGGGCGATCACCGGGACCGAGAGGTCGCCGGCCTGCACCGTGAGGCGGGCGCCGAGCAGCGTGGCCGGATCCGCCCCGGCCAGGCCCGGGACGGCGAAGGTGGCCGCGGCCACCGCCTCGGCGTCGCCCAGTCCCGACCCCTCCAGCGTGGCGCCGTCGGCCAGCTGCAGCGGCAGCACGCCCATGCCGATCAGGTTGGACCGGTGGATGCGCTCGAAGCTCTCGGCGATGACCGCCCGGGCGCCGAGCAGGGCGGTGCCCTTGGCCGCCCAGTCCCGGGACGAGCCCGAGCCGTACTCCTTGCCCGCGATCACGACCAGGGGCACGCCCTCGGACCGGTAGCGCTCGGCCGCGTCGTAGATCGACATCTGCTCGCCCGAGGGCTGGTGGACGGTGACGCCGCCCTCGGTCCCCGGCGCCAGCCGGTTGCGGATGCGCCGGTTGGCGAACGTGCCCCGGATCATGACCTCGTGGTTGCCCCGGCGCGAGCCGTAGGAGTTGAAGTCGGCCTGCTCGACGCCGTGCTCGATCAGCCAGCGCCCCGCCGGGCTGTCGGGGTGGATGGCGCCGGCGGGCGAGATGTGGTCGGTGGTGACGCTGTCGCCCAGGAGCGCCAGCGCCCGGGCCCCCTCGATGTCGGCAAGGGCCGGCGGCTCGTCCGGCATCCCGTCGAAGTACGGCGGCCGGCGCACGTAGGTGGACGTGTCCGACCACTCGTACGCGCCGCTCTCCGGCACGGGCAGGCCCCGCCAGAGCTCGTCGCCCTCGAACACCTGGCCGTAGGCGTCCCGGAACATGTCGGACGCCAGCGCCGCCTCCACGACCTCGTTGACCTCGGCCGAGGTGGGCCAGATGTCGCGCAGGTACACCGGCTCGCCGTCCCCGCCCTCGCCCAGCGGCTCGCGGGTGATGTCGAGGTCCATGGTCCCGGCCAGGGCGTAGGCCACGACCAGGGGCGGTGAGGCCAGGTAGTTCATGCGCACGTCGGGGTTGATCCGGCCCTCGAAGTTGCGGTTGCCCGACAGCACCGAGACCAGGGCGAGGCCGTGGGTGTCCGCGGCCTGGGCGATGGGCGGCGGCAGCGGCCCGGAGTTGCCGATGCAGGTCGTGCAGCCGAAGCCGACGACGTCGAAGCCCAGCTTGGACAGGTCGGGGAGCAGGCCGGCCCGGTCGAGGTAGTCGACCACCACCTTGGACCCGGGCGCCAGCGAGGTCTTGACCCACGGGCGCCGGGCCAGGCCCCGCTCGACCGCCTTGCGGGCCACCAGGCCCGCGGCCACCATCACCTGCGGGTTCGAGGTGTTGGTGCAGCTGGTGATGGCGGCGATGGCGACGTGGCCGTGGTCGAGGACGACCTCCTCCTCGCGGTCGAGGCCGGAGCTGGCGTCGAGCTGGACCTTGACCTGCTCGTGGGGCCGGTCCGTCCCGGCGGCGGGGGCCTGGGCGGCGGGCTCGGGGCTGGGAGCGCTGTGGCGGGCACCGTTGCGGATCGCCGCCGGCGGGTCGCTGGCCGGGAAGGACTCGGCGTCGGCCGCGTCGTAGGCGTGCCCGATGGACACGGGCGTGGTGGCCGGGGTCGTGGGCGCGTCGGGTAGGGAGTCGGCCAGGGACACGGCGAAGCGATCCTTGGCCTCCCGCAGCAGCACCCGGTCCTGGGGGCGGGCGGGACCGGCGATGGCGGGCTCGACCGTGGACAGGTCCAGCTCCAGCGTCTCGGTGAACGTGGGCTCGACCGCCGGGTCGTGCCACAGGCCCTGGTCCTTGGCGTAGGCCTCGACCAGCGCCACGAGGCTGTCGGGACGGCCGGTGAAGCGCAGGTAGCGCAGGGTCTCGCCGTCGATGGGGAAGATCGTGATGGTCGAGCCGTACTCCGGCGACATGTTGCCGATCGTGGCCCGGTTCTCCAGCGGCACGTTGGCCACGCCCGGGCCGTAGAACTCCACGAACCGGCCGACCACGCCGTGGGCCCGCAGCATGTTGGTCACGGTGAGGACCAGGTCGGTGGCGGTCGTGCCCTCGGGCAGCTCACCCGCCAGCTTGAACCCCACGACCTCGGGGATCAGCATCGAGATCGGCTGGCCGAGCAGCGCGGCCTCGGCCTCGATGCCGCCCACGCCCCAGCCCACCACGCCGAGCCCGTTGACCATGGGCGTGTGCGAGTCCGTGCCCACCAGGGTGTCGGGGAAGGCCACGCCGTCGCGGGTGGCGACGACGGTGGCGAGGTACTCCAGGTTGACCTGGTGGCAGATGCCGGTGGCCGGCGGCACCACGCGGAACCGGCCGAAGGCCTGCTGGCCCCAGCGCAGGAACTGGTAGCGCTCGACGTTGCGCTGGTACTCCAGCTCGGCGTTGCGGGCGAGCGCGTCGGCCCGGCCGAACACGTCGACCTGGACCGAGTGGTCGATCACCAGGTCGGCAGGGATGAGCGGGTCGAGCTCCTGGGGATCCCGGCCCCGCCCGGCCACGGCGTCGCGCAGCGCGGCGAGGTCGACGACCGCGGGCACGCCGGTGAAGTCCTGCATGAGCACGCGGGCGGGCGAGAACGCGATCTCCTTGTCCTCGTCACCGTCGTCGTCGTGCCCGCCGGTCCAGCGGGCCAGCGCGGCGACGTCCTCCTCGGTCACCGCCGTCCCGTCCTGGTGGCGCAGCAGGTTCTCCAGCAGCACCTTGAGCGAGTAGGGCAGCCGGGAGACGCCGAAGTCGTCCTCCAGGGCGCTCAGCCGGAAGAGCTCGTAGCGGTCGTCACCGACCTCGAGCGTGCCGCGGGCGTCGAACGTCGCCATGTCGTGACCTCCGCAGAGACGACTTCCCGCACGGTAGCGAGCTAGCCGTCGTTCCGGGCGGGGTAGCGCGTGGCCAGCCAGGCGCCCGCGAACACGAGCAGCATCGCCTCGATGGGCAGGCGGTAGCGGGCGAGGACGAAGAACACGACGGGCACGCACACCGCGACCACCAGGTAGCCGACCACGAGCCTGCGGGCCGGATCGCCGCGGGGCCGGTCCCGCCACCAGCGCAGGAAGCCGGCGCTGCCGATCACCAGCAGCGCCGCGTAGGGCAGGAGGTAGATCGGGTTGAGGTTGCGCCGGTCGTGCACGTCGGCCACGACCAGCATGACCGCCTTCTTCGCGTCGCGGACCACGGTGCCGCCCGGGTCGTCCACCATGGCGTCGAGCGCCTCCCGGCGGTACAGGGCGTCGACCTGCACCTCGAAGTCGTCGCCGGCGTCGAGGCCCCGGATCTCGTCCTTGATGCCGGCCGGGATGGTGAAGCCCTTCGCCGACCCGCTGGCGCCGTGGTGGTTGCCGATCCAGAGGTTGGACCCGCCGGTCGTGGTGATGGTGAGCACGGGCGCGTCGAGCGCCACCGAGTTGCGGACCAGCCAGGCGCCGGGGAGCACGACCGCCATGGCGAGGAACACCGCGGCCAGGCCGCCCGCCTGCCGCCGCTCGACGCCCTCGCGCCGGGCCGCCGAGACGAGCCAGACCGCGGCGAGCGGGATGAACAGCACCGCCTCGGAGCGGAGCAGGCAGACGGCGCCCACGGCCAGCCCGGCCAGCGCCCAGCGGCGCCATGCCCCCGGGCCTGCGGCTCCGGCTGTCCCGAGCAGCAGGGCGAGCGTGGCCATCTCCACGGGGATGTAGACGTTGGCCGCGCTGACCTGGGTGGCGGCGTAGACCATCGACGGATAGAGGGCGAACCCCAGCGCAGCCAGCTTGGCGGCGCGCTCGCTCGTCAGGCGGCGGGCGAGGGCGTGGATGGCGAGGACCCCGCCCACCGCCGCGGCCGCGTTGAGCAGGCGCACCATCCAGATCATCCCGGCGTGCGACTCGGCGACCGAGGCCGCCACGACCGTGAGCCCGGTGTAGGCCGGTGGCATGTAGCTCGAGGGCAGCTTCGCCCCGGGCAGGCCCGGCTGCTGGGGCTCGAGGCGGCCCACCGGGTCGTCCGAGAAGTAGCTGTAGCCGTGGCCGTCCACGACGTTGCGGGCCAGCCAGCCGAACTCGTACTCGCTGGTGCCCGCGGCCGGGATGGCGATGCCGGCCGCCAGGCGCACGCCGACGGCGATCGCGACGATGGCGACGAGCGGCAGCCGCGCGACGCGCTCCACCAGGCGTGCCGGCACGGTCGCCGCGGGTCCCCGATCCAGCGCGGTAGCGCTCATGACCCTCCCCACATGGTCGGCGCACGCTATTGACTGGCCGCGAATTGTAGGCGCGCCGGCGGGCTAGCCGGTGTGGTGGAGGCGAGCCCGGGCCCGGCTCAGGGCGGGGGCCAGCATGGCGACCATCGTGGCGGCGGCGACGGCTTCGACCACCCAGCCGATGGGCCGCTCGGTCTGGATCCGGTCGTGGAAGCGCTCGAACGGGGCGGGGAAGAACGGCTTGCCGAAGAAGTGGCGCGCCGGCTTGCCCATGTCGACGATGCACGCTCCCGCGATGCCCGCGGCCACCGGGAGGCGGGCGTCCCGCGGCGCGGCGGCCAGCGCGGCGGCGCAGACCCCCAGGCCGATGGTCCCGTCCACCTTGGCGACCTCCACGAAGCCGTCCCAGTCCAGGCGCTCGTCACCCCAGTGCAGGCACACGTCCATCACGAGGTGCGAGGCCAGGCCGGCCACGAAGGCGGGGACGGGGCGGCGCGTCACCAACCCGAGGCCGGCCCCAGCCAGGGCGTGGTTGGTGATGAACACAGCGCTAGGAGTCTGGTGCCCGCGCCCGGCTCGGCGCCACCCTCGGAGGCTCGTTGGGCATCTTGGGGTACACGGGCGGCCACGGGGCGTCCATGAGCCCGGCCGCCATGTCCCGCTCGGACATGGCCAGCAGCGGCTCCAGCGACTGGGGCGCGTCGGCGATCCCGGCCCACGGGTCGCCGTCGCGCTCGACCCGGCCGGGGACGCTGGCGATGGTCAGGTCGTCGGGGTGGACGTGCTCCAGCTCGTCCCAGGACAGCGGGGTGGACACCGGCGCCCCCACCCTTGCCCGCACGGACCAGGCGCCGAACACGGTCTTGTGGGGGGCGTTCTGGTTGTAGTCGACGAAGATGCGGCTGCCCCGCTCCTCCTTCCACCAGGCGGCGGTGAGGATGTCGGGCCGGCGGCGCTCCAGCTCCCGGGCCACGGCCACCGCCGCCGCCCGCACCTGGTAGGAGTCCCAGCGGGGCTCGAGGCGCACGTACACGTGCAGGCCCCGGTTGCCCGTGGTCTTGGGATAGCCGGTGATCCCGTGCTCGGCCAGCAGCTCACGCAGGACGAACGCGGCCTGCACGGCGTCCGCGAAGCCCGTGCCGGGCTGGGGGTCGAGGTCGAGGCGCAGCTCGTCGGTGTGGTCCTCGTCGGAGATGTCGGCCCGGAACGGCCACACGTGGAAGCCCAGGCAGCCGAGGTTGACCGCCCAGATCACGTGGGCGATGTCGCCGGCCACCATGGCCCGGGACGTCGTGCCGTTGACCGTGCGCACGATCGTGGTGTCGAGCCACTCGGGGGCGTTGTCCGGGACCCGCTTCTGGAAGAAGTTCGTGCCCTTGACCCCCGACGGGAAGCGCTGCATGAGCGTCGGCCGCCCGCCCATGGCCGCCATCGCCGGGCCCTCCAGGGCCAGGTAGTAGCGGACGAGATCGAGCTTGGTCTCGCCCCGCTGGGGGAAGAAGACCTTGCCGGGGCTGGTGATCTCCACCTCGCGGCCCGCGGCCTCGACCGTGGTGGCGTCACGCCGGGAAGGCATGGCACCCACGGTACTCACGGCTCGCCGTGACCTACCTCCGGTAGATCACCAGCCGCGCAGATCGACCGCCCACGTGTCGAGGACGTCCTCGCCCTCGACCACCAGCATCCGCTCGTGCATCGCCACGGTGGGATCGACGTGCGCAGGGAGGACCCGCACCCGGTCGCCCACGGCCACGGGACGCTCGGCCTTGGTGCCGAACGTGACGTGCTCGTCGGACACGAACCAGCAGTCGCCCGCGTCCACCACCGTGGGGTTGCCGTGGTCCATGCCCAGCGCCTTCAGCCCGGCGTCGAGCACGGCCCAGCCGCCCGGGTGGACGGAGATGACCGTGGTCCACAGGTAGAGGGCGTTGCCGAACGCGGGCGCGTGGGGCACGTACTCGGTGTCCATCAGGCAGTAGGACCCGGCCTGGATCTCGGTGGCCCACGGGTTGCAGTCGTAGGTGCCGGTCCCGCCGGCCGAGATCACGTCGCCCCCGGTGGCCTCGTGGGCGGCGAGCAGCTGGGCCATGGACGCCTCGACCTTGGCGTGCTTGGTCTCGTCCGGCTCGCGCATGAGGTGGCCCTCGTAGCCCATGACCCCCCGCACGGCCATGCCCCGGGCGCGGGCGCGGTCGGCCAGGCGCCCGGCGTCGGCCGGGTCGCAGCCGCAGCGGGGCAGGCCCACGTTCACGTCGATCAGCACCTCCTGGACGCCCCCGGCGGCGGCCGCGTCGACCGTCTCGTCCGAGTCGACGGCGACGGTGATCCGGGCGGAGCCGGCCAGCGCGCCCAGGCGGGTGCAGTCGAGGACCTCGTTGGCCAGCAGCAGGTCCTCGCCCAGGCCGGCGGTCGCCATGCCCTCCATCTCCCGGACGGTCGCGCAGCAGAACCCGGTGTGGCCCGCCTCGGTCAGGAGCCGGGCCAGGGCGGTCGACTTGAACGCCTTCACATGGGGGCGCAGGCGGGAACCGGGCAGTGCCGCCGCCATCGTCGCCACGTTTTGGGCCAAGATGGGGGCGTCGACCACCAGAGCAGGGGTGGGAACATCAGCGAGCTTCACGTCCGGAGCACGTTACAGACCCATCCGGATCGAGGCCCGCAGCGAACACACTTACGTACACCCTTGCGTGCACCCGATAAGTCGGCTGTGCTGTCGGGCAACCCCTGGAGGACGAAGAGTGCGATCTGGAGATCGGGACGGCGGGCGTCCGTCACTCACAGTGGCAGTCCTAGTGGCGGCAACGCTGATCTTCGGTGTATCGGCCACCGCGGCCGGCGCCCAGACACCTCCCGGCAGCCCCACCACGGCCGCTCAGCCCCAGGTCCAGCCGCCGGACACCAACACGTTCCCGATCGCCGCTCCCGCCGAGGTGTCCTTCACCGACAGCTGGCACGCCTGCCGTGACGGCTGCTCGCGCCAGCACAAGGGCAACGACCTGCTGGCCGACGAGGGCTCCCCGGAGGTGGCGGTCGAGTCGGGCACCATCGTCAAGGTCAACAACGTCGACGAGGGCCTCGGCGGCATCACCGTCTGGCTGCGGGGCGACTCGGGCGTCACCTACTACTACGCCCACAACTCACAGAACCTGGTGGCCGAGGGCGATGTGGTCGCCCGCGGCCAGGTCATCGCCCTCGTCGGGCGCACGGGCAACGCCCGCACCACGGCGCCCCACGTTCACTTCCAGATCAACCTGTGCGGCAAGCTGTCCAGCGACGAGCCCTGCACCGTCGATCCCTACCCCTACCTGCAGCGCTGGTCCCAGGGGCTCGTGGGCGGCGGGGCCGACGGCGTGGCCTGGTACCAGCCCGGCAGCGGCAGCTGGGGCCGCCGCAGCGACACCGGGTCCGATCTGACCCCGGTCGCCTTCGGCCCGGCGGGCGTGCCCGACGTCCTGCCCCTGGCCGGCGACTGGAACGGCGACGGCCGCGACTCGGTGGGCCTGTACCAGCGCTCCGACGCCACGTTCCACCTGCTGGACGACCAGGGCGTCGAGATGGCGCCCATCGCCTTCGGCACCCCTGGCCGCAGCGACGTCTGGCCCATCGCGGGCGACTTCGACGGCGACGGCCGCGACACGATCGGCCTGTACCAGCAGGCCGACGCCACGTTCACGATCATGGTGGACGGCGGCGTGCGCTCGGCCCCGCTCGCGCTCGGCACCGCCTTCCGGGCGGACGCGCTGCCGGTCGTGGGTGACTGGGACGGCGACGGCCGCGACTCCGTGGGCGTCTACCAGCAGGCCGACACCACGCTGCTGGTGGTGGACGACGAGGGCCGGCCGGTCGACCCCACCACCGTGGCCCTGCCCGTCGTGCGCCCCGAGGGCGCCACCGCCTACGACGCCTTCCCGGTGGCGGGCGACTGGGACGGCGACGGCCGCGACAACGTCGGCATCCTCTGGCGCAACGCCGCCACGATGGAGCTGCCGGTGCCGAGCCTGGCCGATCCGGCCGCCACCCGGGCCGTGACCACCGACGAGGCTCCGGACCTGCTGCCGGTGGCGGGCGACTGGAACGGCAACGACCTGGTCACCATCGAGGACCTGCGCGAGATCTTCGGCCCGCTGCCCGACGAGGCCAAGGTCGTCGAGGGCCTTCCCGCCATCAACGCCGCCATGATGCGGGCCGGCATCTTCACCCCCGCCCGCAAGGCGGCGTTCCTGGCCACGCTGCACAACGAGAGCGGCTTCCGCTACGACGCCGTGGAGGTGGGCAACGAGCGCCGCTTCCGGGGCCGGGGGCTGATCCAGCTCACCGGCGAGGGCAACTACCGCGCTGCCGGCCAGTTCCTGGACGTCGACCTCGTCACCAACCCGGACCTGGCCGTCAACGGCATGGTCAGCCCGGCCATCGCCGCCTGGTACTGGACCGTGTCCCGCAACATCAACATGGCGGCCGACAAGCTCGACATGGCGGCGGTCAACATCGCCATCGGCTACGCCCCCAGCGTGCGCCGGGACATGACCCGCTGCGCCGACTTCATCACCGGCCTGCGCTACTTCAGCGGTGGCACGATCCCCGAGGGCGTGAACTGCGCCCGCACCGCGGAGTCGCGCCGCCTGGCCGTCAGCGCGGTCGTGGCCTCGGCGACCAGCGGCCGGCTGCTGCCGGGCGCGCCGCAGGCTCCGTCGGCCCCGGCGGCGAGCGTGCCGCCCGACCTGTCCTCGGTGCCGCCGACCTTCACGCCGCCGTCCACCAGCCCGGCGCCGGCCCCGGTCACGCCGACGACCCCGCCGCCGACCGCCCCGCCGGCCACCCAGCCGCCGTCGACGGACCCGGGCTCGACCACGCCGACCGACGGCAGCACGTCGAGCACGACGACCCCGGACACGTCGTCCACCACGGCGCCGCCGGACACGTCCTCGTCGACCACCTCGTCCTCGACGTCGAGCACGACCGCCGCCGCCGACACGACGTCCTCCACGTCGGGCTCGACGACCACGACCGTGGTGCCGGATTCGACCACGTCGACGACGCTGTTCGAGAGCCAGTACTGACCCGGTGCCGGCGGTGGGACTCGAACCCACACTGGACAGGACCTAAACCTGTTCTCTCTGCCAATTGGAGTACGCCGGCCGGCGGGGGAGCTTAGGGGTGCGGCACCGGGGTCCGGCGCCGCTACCCTCTGCGGCCGTGAGCCTGATTCTCCCTACCGCGCAGAACTCCTCGATGGTCAGCCCGACCTACGAGATCTTCAACCGCCTCCTCCGTGAGCGCATCATCTTCCTCGGCACCGAGGTCGACGACGACATCGCCAACGTCGTCTGCGCCCAGCTGCTGCACCTGGCGGGCGAGGAGTCCGAACAGGACGTCTGGCTCTACATCAACAGCCCGGGTGGGTCGGTGACCGCCGGCATGGCCATCTACGACACGATGCAGTTCATCGAGCCCGACGTGGCCACGGTGTGCATGGGCCTCGGCGCCTCGATGGGCCAGTTCCTGCTGTGCGCCGGGGCCAAGGGCAAGCGCTTCGCCCTGCCCCACGCCCGCATCATGATGCACCAGCCCTCGGGCGGGATCCGGGGCCAGGCGGCCGACATCGCCATCCAGGCCGAGCAGCTGCTCTACGTCAAGGAGCTGATGGCGGAGCGCATCGCGTTCCACACCGGCCAGGACGTCGAGCAGATCCGGGCCGACTCCGAGCGCGACCGCTGGTTCACGGCCGAGCAGGCCAAGGACTACGGGATCATCGACAACGTGATCGTCAAGCGCGGAGAGATGCTGTAGCGCGCTCGCGCAGCACGCTCACGGCGTGCTCCAATCCCTCGGGATCGCGGTACAGGGCCGACCCGGCCACCAGCACGTTGGCCCCGGCCGCGGCCGCCCCGGCCACGGTGGCGGGACCGATGCCCCCGTCGACCTCGACGTCGCAGTCGTAGCCGCCGTCTGTGACCATGCGCCGGACGCGGGCGATCTTGGGCTCCATGGTCGCGATGTACTCCTGGCCGCCGAAGCCAGGGTTGACGGTCATGACCAGCACCATGGCGCACAGGTCGAGCACGTCCTCGACCGCGTTGGCGGGGGTGGCAGGGTTGAGCGCCACGGCGGCCTTGGCCCCGGTCTCCCGGATGCGCCCCAGCGTGCGGTGCAGGTGCCGGGTGGCCTCGGCGTGCACGATGATCAGCTCGCACCCGGCCTCGACGTAGCGGTCGAGGGAGGCGTCGGGATCGTCGATCATGAGGTGGGCCTCGAACGGCACCGACACGTGCGGCCGGCAGGCGGCGATCACGTCGGGCCCGAACGTGAGGTTGGGGACGAAGCGCCCGTCCATGACGTCCCACTGGATGCGGTCCACGCCCGCCTTCTCCAGCGCCACCACCTCGTCGCCCAAGCGGGAGAAGTCGGCCGGCAGGACGGAAGGAGCGATCTCGACGGTCGTGCTCACCCCGTCATCCTAGGGTCGCCACGACCCCGTCCTAGGGTGGGCGGGTGCCTGGCCCCGACGACGTGCTGGCGGTGACCGCCATGGCGGTCGGGGGCGAGGGCGTGGCGCGGGAGGCGTCGGGGCGGGTCGTGTTCGTGGAGGGGGCACTGCCCGGCGAGCGGGTCCGGGTGGCGCTGACGGACGAGCGGCGCCACCACGCCCGGGCGACCCTGGTCGAGGTGGTCGAGGCCGCCGGAGCACGGGTGGAGCCGCCGTGCGAGTTCGTGGCCACGGGCTGCGGGGGGTGCGGCTGGCAGCACGTCGAGCCCGGGGCCCAGCGGGAGCTCAAGGCGGGGATCGTGGCCGAGTCCCTGGCCCGGCTGGGGGGCGTGGATCAGGCCGTGGTGGCGCTGGGGCCGGTCCTGCCCACGTCCGGCTACCGGACCACGCTGCGGGGCATGGCCGACGGCGAGGGCCGCTTCTCGCTGCGGCGCCACCGCAGCCACGACCTGGTGGCGGTGCCCGCCTGCCTCGTGGCGCACCCCTGGGTGGCGGAGGTGGCGGCCGAGGGCCGCTTCCCGCCCGGGAGCGAGGTCACCATCCGGGTCGGCGCCCACACCGGCGACCGCATCGTGATCGTCGACGGGACCGAGTCGCCCGAACCGACGGTGGACGTGCCGGACGGCGTGAGGGTCGTGACCGGAGCCCAGCTGGCTGGCGGCAAGCGGGCCTGGCTGTTCGAGGAGGTCGCCGGGGTGCGGTTGCGGGTGTCGGCGCGGTCGTTCTTCCAGGCCGGCCCCGACGCGGCGGAGGCCCTCGTGGCCGCGGTCGGCGAGGCCCTGGGCGGACCACCCGCCGGGTCGCTGGCCGACCTGTACGCCGGCGCCGGGCTGTTCGCGGCCACCGTCGGACGGGATGCTCGGGTGGTGGCCGTCGAAGCGTCCGCCTCCGCGACAGCGGACGCCCGGGTCAACCTGGCGGGCCGGGACGCCAAGGTCGTGCGCAGCGACGTGGCCCGCTGGCGGGCGCGACCGGTCGACGCGGTGGTGGCCGATCCGCCCCGGGCCGGGCTGGGACCGGCCGGCGTGCGGGTCGTGGCGGCCACCCGTGCCGGGCGGGTCGTCCTCGTCAGCTGCGACGCCGCCGCCCTGGGCCGGGACGCCAAGCTGCTGCGCCAGGCCGGCTACACCTGGACCGGGTCGACGCTGGTCGACGCCTTCCCCCACACCCCCCAGGTCGAGGTGGTCTCGTCCTTCGCTCAGGCGGGCGGGTATCGGCTGGGGCGGGCGCGGGCACGCCTGTAGAGGACCCCGCCCGGGGGCCAGGAGCATGCACGGGCCCTGCCCCCGGGCGCGGCCCAGGGCGG
>DATBGF010000470.1:0-5198 GCA_036558145.1 Acidimicrobiales bacterium | reverse complement strand
GCGCTGACCCATCCCGAGCGGGTGGAGGCGCTGGTGCTGATCGGCACCGCGGTGCGCGGGGCGCCGGACCCGGCCGAGTCGTCGACTGCCGTCGATCGGCTCGTGGCGGCCATCGACGCGGCGGAGGAATCGGGCGACCTGGCCGAGGTCAACCGGCTGGAGGCGCACCTGTGGCTCGACGGGCCGGACGGTCCCGAGGGTCGGGTGGGAGGCGAGGCGCGTTCGCTGTTCCTGGAGATGAACGGGCGCAGCCTGGAGGCGTGGGACCCCGGACCGGAGGAGCCGCTGCCGTCGACTTGGGACCTCCTGTCCGAGATCCCGGTCCCGGCGCTCGTGGCCGTCGGTGAGCTCGACCTGCCGCACATCCAGGCGCGCTCGGCCACCGTGTCGGCCCGGCTCCCCCGCGGCCGGCTCCTGGTGCTGCGGGGTGTCGCCCACCTGCCCACGCTGGAGGGCAACGACGTGCTGAACCGGGAGGTCTGTCGGTTCCTCGCTCCGCCCTAGGACGTCAGCCTGACCGCCAGGGTGCGGGGGTCGAGCTCGGAGGCGGCCGCGGCGAGGCCCTCGGGGTCGGCGGTGGCGATGCCCGAGGTGAACGGGAGGACTGCCCGGACCGCACGGCGCAGCCATTGCACGGCCAGGGCACCGTGGCTGGGCTCAGTGTCGGGGTCGACCACCCGGTGCGACACGATCTGGACGGCGGCCCGGCGCACCCGTTCGAGGTCCGGCTCGATGCCTTCGGCCCGGGCCCGGTGGATGAGGTGGGCGGAGACCATGCCGAGCTCGTCCGCTCCGCGGGTGACCGAGGCCACCAGGGTCGGGACCGCGGTGGCCAGGAGCCACATCGGGGTGCGCTTGGCCAGCACGCGCAGGCCCTTGTAGCGGGTCAGGAAGCGGAGCCCGACGGCCGCGGCCGCCGCCCCGGCGAGGGCGGGGGTGGGCGGCTTCTCGGACAAGGCGCGGGCCAGCGAGGAACGGTCGGACAGGGCCTGACGGCGGGTGGCGGCTCCGGTGACCACGCGACGGGCCAGGGCGCGGGCGGCACGTTCGACCGCGTCCCCGACACCGTTGGCCGAGGCGGTGCCCGCCCGGCCGGCGGCGTCGAGCGCGGTGCGGACCACGCCGGAGATCTCCTCGGCCGTGGCCGGGTCTGCGCCTGCGGTCGTCGCGGGCAGGGTGTCGGGGACGTCGGGAAGCCGGCGTCCGCTGCCTGCGCCAGAGGCCTTGTCGGTGCGCGGTGCCACGGCTCCGGTGTACCCCATGGGGGTCCGGAGCACACAGGGTGTGTTCGTCAGGACCGGCCGACGGCGGCGCGGATGGCATCGAGCGTGCCGAGGTCGAGAATGGCGCGGGCGCAGCGCTGCCACATCACCCGGAACATCTCGTCGCCCCGGTCGGTGACCGTGGCCGTCAGGCGGCCCAGCAGGATGATCAGCGGACCGTGGAGCATGCCGAGCCGGTAGTCGGCCCAGCAGTCCTCCAGCGTGTAGTCCGTGACCCCCTGATCGGCGAGCGCCCGGTGGTACGCCTCCAGCAGGTCCGCTTCGTGACGGCGACGGTCCTCGGTGCTCAGGCTGGTGCCGAGGAAGTACGCCAGGTCGCGGCCGGGTGGTCCCAGGCTGGCCGTCTGCCAGTCGACCGCGGCCACGCCCGCGGGATCGTCGGTCGGGAACAGCAGGTTGTCCAGGCGGTAGTCCCCGTGGAGCACGGCGAAGCGATCACCCGCGGACACCAGCCAGGGGACCAGCAGCTCGCGGGAGGCCGCGAGGACTGCGCGCTCGCCGTCGTCCATCTCGGCGAGGAAGCGGGCCTCGAAGCCGTCGGCCGCGATGGCCAGGAACGGGGCGAGGATCTCGGTCGAGGCCTCGGGGTCGCCCGCCAGCCACTCCGCGGTCCGCAGCGCCTCGTCGCACCACGTCGGCCCGTGGAGCCCGGCCAGGTTGACCACCGCGGCCCGGGCGTGGTCCGGAGTGCAGCCGGCGATCTGGTCGCCGGGGCGGGCGCCGGCCATGTCCTCCAGCAGGAGCACGAAGCGCACCGAGTCGGGGTCCATCGCGGCGTACAGGCAGCCCGGGATGCGCATGGCCAGGCGGTCGCGCAGCTCGTCGTAGAACGCGACCTCCTTCTCGTAGGCCATGCGGGCCATCTCGGGACGGACGTCGTCGCGGGCCACCTTGGCGATCAGCGTGCGGGGTCCATCGTCGGTGTCGAGGTGGATCCGGACCGTCGTCGCCATCTGCCCGGTGCCCACGGGCTCGGTGCGCAGGGTGCGGATCCGGGCCGTGCCGGACGTGGTCGCCAGCGCGGCCGTCAGCCAGTCCGGGGTGAGGCCCTCGATCCCGGCCACCACCGCGGGGTCCGGTCCCGCCGTGGTCGCAGTCACCGGCGCGTCACTCGCCCGCGAGGAAGTCGAGGACCTCGGGCATCGCCGAGCGGTCCTGGAGCATGAAGATGTGGCCGCCCTCGTACAGCCGCAGCTCGGCCTGCGGCACCCGGGCCGCGATGGCCTCCCCGTTGGATACGGGGGCGATGCCGTCGTAGCGGCCGCACGCGACCAGGGTCGGGCAGTCGATGGCGCCCAGGCGGTCCGTCACGTCGTGGTGGGCGCGGGCCTCCAGCTGGGCCAGCTCACCGCGGCGCACGTCGGGGTCGGTCGAGGCACGGCGCCGCTGCGCCATCATCTCGGCGATGGCCTGGTCGCGGGGGTGCTCGGCCAGGAACTCGGGCGTGTAGCGGGTGTCGGTCAGTCCGAGGAGCGCGGCGGCCCGCTCGTCGTCGGGCAGGCCGGCCAGCTTGTGCAGCGGGTAGGACGCCCCGCCGGCCCCACCCGGGGACGTGCACAGGAGCGCCAGCCGGGAGACCCGCTCCGGCCAGGTCACCGCCAGCTCCTGCGCCACCATGCCGCCGAAGCTGATGCCCATCACCCGGGCCTGCGCCCAGCCGACCGAGTCGAGCACGGCGGCGGCGTCGGCCGCATACTCGGCCATCGTGTACGGCCCGGGCGGGATCGACGTCTTGCCGAGCCCCCGCTGGTCGTGCGCCACGACGTCGAAGCGCTGGGCCACGACGTCGAGCAGCGGGCCCACCGCGGCCAGCGTCTGGCCCGATCCGTTGAGGAACAGCAGCGGCGGCCCGTCCCCGCGCCGCTCGACGTAGATGTCGATACCGTGGGCTGCCACGAACGTGTCCAGTGTCCTGCTCCTAGTCCGGGGAGGCCGCCCATGGGGATCAACCGCCTGAACCATGCCGTGCTGTACGTCCGGGACGCCCAGCGCTCGGCGGGATTCTATGAGGACGTCCTCGGCTTCCGCCGGGTGTCGGTCGGCCCCACGGGCTTCACCGGGGCCGTGTTCCTCCAGGCCCCGGGCTCGACCAACGACCACGACCTCGGGCTGTTCTCCATCGGCGAGGCCGCCGCGCCGTCGGGCGCGGGGCGCTCCAGCGTGGGGCTGTACCACCTCGCGTGGGAGGTGGACACGCTCGACGACCTGACCGACCTAGCCACGAGGCTGCGGGAGAAGGGGTCGCTGGTCGGGTCCAGCGATCACGGCACGACCAAGAGCCTCTACGCCAAGGACCCCGACGGCATCGAGTTCGAGGTCGCCTGGATCGTGCCCGCCGACCAGCTGGACGACGAGGCCCTCACGGCCCGCACCACGATCCGCCCGCTGGACCTCGAGGGTGAGAAGGCCCGCTACGGCGCCCACACCCAGGGCGGCGTAGGCATCTCCCGCCCCGCCCCCGCCTGACCGCCCGCCCAGCGCCAGTCGCCCTGGGGCTCGGGTTAAGGGGCCAGGTGCCCCACGAACAACCGCGCCCGGGGAACGCGCACGCCCCAGCCAGGCGGCACCGCGGCGTGGGTGGGGCGGCGCCACGGCGTCACGGCTAGGAACTGGGCGGCGACAGGGCCGCCCCCGGGGAGAGCCAGCGGCAATGGCCGGCAGCAGGACGGCGCTCGACGAACGCCGATAGCTGGACCGCCTCGCGGCAAGGGCCGGCGGCAGGACCGCACGGCCGCGCGCCTGCGCCGACACCACAGCGCACAGCCGCCCATGCCGGCCGCGGCAGGACGGTCAGGCCATCGCGGCGAACGCCGGCCGCGACAGACGGTCAGGCCACCGCGGCGAACGCCGGCCGCGACAGAACGGTCAGGCCACCGCGGCGAACGCCAGCGGCGACAGAACGGTCAGGCCACCGCGGCGAACGCCAGCGGCGAAAGGACGGTCAGTGCACCTGCGGCGGACTCTGGCGGCGACAGGACGGTCAGCGTAGGAGGGGTGACGTGTCGGCCAGGGCGTCGATGGCGTGTTCGATGCGTTGTACGGCGTCGGGCGGGGCGCCCCAGCCGACGAGGAGGTCCACGTTGAGCTGGCGGATGAGGCGGCCGCCGCCGAGCACGGCTGGGGCGTAGTGCGCCAGGTCGTCGGCCACGAACACGCCGCCGAAGGCGGTCAGCCACATGATCGCACGGGTGAAGCCGGGGCCGGGTTTTAGGTCTCCCGTGGCCACCGCGGCGTCGACCGTGTCGGCGATGGCGGCGACGAAGGCGACCGTGGTGGGGAGCAGTCGGGCAGCGGCGGCGGGGGTATAGGTGGGTGTGCGCCGGACCGAGACCAGTTGCAGGAGGCGGACCTCCTCGGGGTAGCGCTCGGCCGCAGCGCAGAACCAGCGGCCGAGCACCACCACTCGGACCAGGGCCGCGGACTCGTCCGGAACCCGTGAGGCCAGCTCGTCGGCGACGGGGCCGACGCTGCGGTCGTGGCTGCAGTGGAGCTCGCCGACGGCGTGGGCCTGGATGGCGGCGATCAGCTCGTCCTTGGAGGCGTAGTAGCGGTAGACCGAGCCGACGGCCGTGTCCAGCGCGTCGGCGAGCCGGGTCATCGTGAGGGCCTCGATGCCTTCCTCCGTGGCGATGCGCAGGCCGGCGGCGAGGAACGCCTCGGATCGGCGCCGGCGGTTGCGGACCACGCGACCTTCGCCGGGGGGTCCGGGATCGGCCGGACCGGCTGGTTCTGTGTCTGGCACGGCCGGTCCCTTGCCCCCATCACTCACGGGCGCATCGTACTGCCCTGCCTTGACATCGACGTGAACGGCATTCACACTCTGACAACCATTCACGGAACCTGGCGGCGGCGGGCCGTGGACATCTCTTGTGAGCGGATCGCGAGGCTGGCCCATTCGCCGGCTTGCTCCCGTGC
>DATBGF010000469.1:0-17065 GCA_036558145.1 Acidimicrobiales bacterium | reverse complement strand
ACCGGGCAGCCAGCACGAAGCTCGGCGGGAGTACGCCGAATCCCGATCGGACCCAGGCGGGAGTAGATGATCGTCTGGCCCTCGAGAGCAACCGGACGGCCACAGTCCGGACACGACCCGCTCGGCCGAGGTGGCCGCCGCATCGGCCTCCAGAGCCACGCCAGGAACCGACGGAGAGATCCCACGCCAGCAGCATGTCCGATGTCGCCACGCCACGGCGGGGACGACGAAGGCCCCGCTCCTCGTCGGTGCGGGGCCTCTGGCCTGGTCGAGTTCAGCTGGCGCGCTCGGAGGGACTCGAACCCCGACCTTCTGATCCGTAGGCTGGTCCACCCCGTCCAGCCGGGTCCGCCCGAGGCGTTCGCCCAGGTCAGGCAGCTGAAGCGGTCCGCCCCGAGCCGTCGGCGTCCGACCTGGTGGGTACACCGTGGGTACAGGGCCAGGTTTCCTTGGGACCGACCCGTCGACGTGGTTGTCGTACGGTGGTGAGCCGGTGGCCCGGTGCATCGCTTGGCGCTGAGAGCGGCCAAATGGCAGCTCCAGAGGAAAGAGCCCGGCTGCCCACCGTCGACCTCTGCGTCCCGAAGTCATGCCAGGCGACACTCAGCGGACGGATGCGGACGAGACTTCCTGGTCGCCCGGGCGGGCGAATCGATGAGAACGGGTCCGTTCCGAGACGACCGCGCGATAGACGCGCGATCCAACGTGGGCTGAGTTGCGCGCGGCGCGGAACAAGATCGGGCAAGATGCGCTCGTGTCGGCACCAGGGCCAGTGAGGCCCGGACTCCTGCAGGGTGACCAACGCTCGAGCGCAGGCCTCAGCCATTCCGCGCAACGCTGACGACTTGATCCGCACGCATGTGCGGTGACGAAGAGGGCACATGCTGTCCCATCGTCTTCGTCACCGGGCCTGGGCCCGGCGGCCGTTCGCGGCCTTGTTGGCTGCGGTCGCGGTCGTCGCCACCTCGGTCATGTTTCTGTCTGCTCCCCCGGCCTCCGCGGACCCATTCCCGGATGGCCTCAACTTCAAGGTCAGGCAGGCGGTGATCGACGCCAAGATCGCCTTGTTGCGTCCCGAGTGCAACGCCCTGCTGAGCGGCCCCCAGCGCACCGGGTTCATCTCGGCATTCGACGTCCTGGACACGGCCAGCACCGTCTACCAACCCGTCCCACCGTCACCGCTGCCCGCCAACACCCCCGCTTCGTCCTTCGTCGGCGAAGGGCTCAACGAGCCCATCACCATCCACAACGGCTTCGACCGGCTCGGCGAGGGCCTGACGCCGGTCTTCTTTGGCAGCCCGGCGATGGCGACCACCGACCCCGGCGTGCTGCGAGCGCTCACCATCCTCCACGAGGTGGGGCATCTCAGCGGCATCGAACCCCAACACGAGGCCCGGACCGACGTGGCGGGGCGACCGATCACGGGCATACAAGAAGCAGGCCTCTACAACACCCGGATCCTCAACACGTGCTTCGCGCCCACGACGGCCTACCGCATCTCTCAGGCCTCCTGTGAACAAACCTTCCGTGCGGCCGACTACAACGTCACCGTCTCCACGATCGACTGCTCCGCCTTCTGCCGGGCCAGCACCGGACCCGTGGTCGTGGCCTGGACCTCGTCCCTGCAGTCGACCATCAACACCGGTACCGGCACCGACGAGAACGGGAACACGTTCTGCGGCAGCACCCGGGTCAGCGATTGCCCAGCGCCGATCGAGACCGTGTTCGGCGCCTACGGCGGGATTTTCGCGCTGTTCCCACCCACCGACATCACCCTGACCATCACCGACGCCTCCGGCCACGTGTCCCAAGACACCTTCCGAGTCACCTGCATCGACCCCAACCCCAACTTCGGGTGGTGACCACCCCACAGACCAACTCCACTTGACCCCGCTGCTGGCAGGGCCGACCACGTTTGGCGGCCCGACGCCCTCGATCAGTGGCTCGGTGGCGACGCCGACGACGACCAGGCGGACGAGGACGATGGGCGCTGAGCGGGCTTGGGGTACATGTTCGGGTACAGACGGCCCGCCGGCGGGAATGACGAAGGCCCCGCTCCTGGTCGGTGCGGGGCCTGTGGCCTGGTCTTCAGTGGCTTGCGCGCTCGGAGGGACTCGAACCCCCAACCTTCTGATCCGTAGTCAGATGCTCTCTCCAATTGAGCTACGAGCGCTGGTTGCGGAGACGCGAGCCTATCCGCCGTTGCTGGGTGGCGTACAACGCGCTTATGTTGAGTGAGAGTCAATAGGCGATCCCGGGGAGTGTGCGTGAGCCTGACCGAGCGGGAAGGGGCCAGGTCGCACGCCCTCCGGCCGCATGTGCGGGTGCTCGTGGTCGGGGCCGGGTTCGCCGGGCTGGCCATGGCCGTGCGCCTCAAGCAGGCCGGCATCGACGACTTCGTCGTGCTGGAGCGGGGCGACGACGTCGGGGGGACCTGGCGGGACAACACGTACCCGGGGGCGGCGTGCGACGTGCCGTCGCATCTGTACTCCTTCAGCTTTGCTCCCAACCCGCGTTGGAGTCGGGCCTTCTCGCCTCAGGGGGAGATCCTCGACTACCTGCGGGATGTCGCTCGGCGGTACGGCATCGTGCCCCACCTCCGGCTGCGGACCGGCGCCACCGCCCTCCGCTGGGACGACGGCGCGCGGTGCTGGGTCGTCGACGTCGAGACGCCCGGCAACACCGCCTCGGCGGACAGAGGGAACGGCAACGGCGGCAGCAGCAACACCGCCGTGGCGGACAGCGGGGGCGGCAACGGCGGCGACGCCGCGAGCAGCGACAGCGGCGGGAGCGGCAACGGCGGCCGGGCCGTGAGCAGCCGCGACGGCGGCGGCGCGGACAGCGGGAGGGGCAACGGCGGCCGGGCCGTGAGCAACCGCGATGGCGGCGGCCTCGGGTATACCGCCGATGTCGTGGTTGGGGCCATGGGGGCGCTCAGTGAGCCGAGCTTGCCCGACATCCCTGGCATCGAGTCGTTCGCTGGGACGCTGTTCCACTCCGCCGCCTGGGACCACGGGCACGACCTCGCGGGGGAACGGGTCGCTGTCATCGGGACCGGGGCGTCGGCGATCCAGTTCGTGCCCGAGATCCAGCCCGCCGTCGGGCAGCTCGACGTCTACCAGCGGACTCCGCCCTGGATCGTGCCCCGGCGGGACCGGGCGCTGCGGCCGCTGGAGCGGCGGTTGTTCCGGGTCGTGCCCGCCGTCCAGCAGGCCGTCCGGGCGGGCATCTACTGGGTGCGCGAGCTGCTCGCCTTCGGCTTCACCCACCCCGGGCGCATGCAGGCCATCCAGCGGCTGGCCGCGGCGCACCTCGCCCACCAGGTGGACGACCCCGAGCTGCGCCGCAAGCTCACGCCGGACTACACGATCGGCTGCAAGCGCATCCTCATCTCCAACGACTGGTACCCCGCGCTCCAGCAGCCCAACGTCGACCTGGTCACCCACCGCATCGCCGAGGTCCGGCCTCACTCGATCGTCAGCGAAGACGGGGCCGAGCGACCTACGGACACGATCATCTGCGGTACCGGCTTCCACGTGACCGACTTCCCCGCCGGGCGGCGCATCCATGGTCCCGGGGGTGCCACGCTCAGCGACGTCTGGCGGGAACGGGGCTCGATGGAGGCCTACCTCGGGACCACCGTGGCCGGGTTCCCCAACCTGTTCCTCCTGGTCGGGCCGAACACCGGACTGGGCCACACCTCCATGGTGTTCATGATCGAGTCGCAGGTGGCCTACGTCGTCAACGCTCTCGCCCACATGGACGCGACGGCGACCACCACGCTGGCAGTGCGGCCCGAGGCCCAGGCCACCTACAACGAGCGCCTCCAGCGCCGGCTGGCGCGCACGGTGTGGAACCGGGGCGGCTGCCGCAGCTGGTACCTCGACGCCAACGGCCGCAACACGAGCCTGTGGCCCGGCTCCACCTGGACCTTCCGGCGCCGCACCCGCCGGTTCGATCCCTGGGCCTACGTGACGGACACGGCCCCTGCCCCGAGCCCCGGTGACAGCCCGACCGAGGCGCCGCGGCCGGCGGAGCATCCCGCACCCGCCCGGCAGCCCTGACCCCGGGGCGCGGTAGCCTGGATCCACCGGGGACCGCCGCGACCAGGGGAGACATGCGAGTGCCGTACAACCAGACCGGCCTCGTGGTGCACGACGCCGACGCTCACATCATGGAGACGCCGGGCTGGTTGCGTGACCACGCCGATCCCGGCATCCGCGACCGCATCGAGCCGCTCCGCTACAGCTCCGGCAACGAGCTGCGCCAGACCGGCGACCCGGACGAGCAGCTGCAGGACCTGGAGGCGTCGTTCCAGCGCCTGGCGGACCGGCACGCCTCCGACGAGTACCGGGCCAGCGAGGCCGCCGACATCATGGCCCGCAAGAACTTCGCCGCCACCGGCAGCTTCGTGGCGGAGGACCGGCCCCGCGCCCTCGACCTCCTCGGGTTCGCCAGCCAGCTGGTCTTCAACACGTTCCACAACCGGCGCCTGCACGACTGGGAGCACGGCGACGACATCGAGCTCGCCATCGGCGTGGCCCGGGCCCACAACCGGGGCATGATCGAGTTCTGCTCGGTGGACCCGCGCCTGCTGGCCACCTGCTACGTCCCCCTGGCCGACCTGGACCGGGCACCTGCGCTGGCGGACGAGGCCATCGAGGCGGGCGCGGCCGCCCTGCTGGTGGCGTCCGGGTGCCCGCCGGGCCACAGCCCGAGCCACGTCGGGCTCGACCCGGTGTGGGCCCGGGCCGAGGAAGCCGGCATCCCCGTCGTGTTCCACGTGGGCGGCACCGGCGAGCTCATCGACGAGCACTACTTCCACAACGGCCTGCCCATCCCGCCCGACTTCCACGGCGGCGAGGAGAACTTCCGCTCGGTGGACTACATGGGCATCCCGGGCCCGCCCGCCCAGACCCTGGCCACGATGATCTTCGACGGCGTCCTCGAGCGCTTCCCGGACCTGCGCATCGGGGTGATCGAGCAGGGCGCCATCTGGGTCCCGTCCTGGACCCGGCAGATGGAGGCCGCGTTCGAGGCCTTCGCCCGCCACGAGGAGCGGCTCCGCGACCTCAGCCTGCGACCGAGCGAGTACGTCCGGCGCCAAGTCCGGTTCACGCCCTACCCGACCGAGGACGTGGGCTGGATCATCGACCAGTGCGGCCCCGAGGTGTGCCTGTTCTCCTCGGACTACCCCCACGTCGAGGGCGGACGCCGGCCGATCGAGCGGTTCGACGCCTCGCTAGATGCCGGCGGGGTCGACCCGCACGCCCGCAGCCGGTTCTACGCCGACAACTTCGTCGACCTCATGGGCACGGCCCTGCGCGACGTCGTCGCCGTCTGAGCGCCGCAGCTTCCACACCTGCTCGGCCGGGAAGCGGTGGGCCCAGTCCGCCGTGACGTAGTCGCGCACCTCGGCGCCCGTCGTGGGCGCCTGCAGCTCCAGGTAGTCCTCGACCACGAAGCCGGTGTCCCGGAACAGCCGCAGCCAGCCCGAGATCGGCAGGTTGAACTCGATGCCGCCCGGATCGTCCACTGCGTCCCGCCAGTCGCTGCGGTGGATCGTGAAGTAGTCGTGGATCAGCTCCTCCCGGACCGGGTTCGAGCCGTCGGCTGCCGTGCACACCGTCACCAGCGGGTGGGTGCCCAGGAACACGAGCCGGCCTCCGGGGCGCAACAGCCGGTGGGCCTCGGGGATCCAGACGTAGGGGTCGCACCAGATCGCGGCGCCGTACTCGGAGATGGCGAAGTCGAACGAGGCGTCCGGGTAGGGGACGGCCTCGGCGTTGCCGTGCAGCAGCGTGAGGTCGACGCCGTGCTCTCGGGCGAAGCGCCGGGCGGTGGCCAGCTGGCCCTCGGAGTTGTCGATGCCGACGACCCGGGCGCCCCGCTGGGCCATCCACCACGACACGTAAGCGGTCCCGCAGCCGAGCTCGATGGCGTCGAGGCCGGACATGTCGGCCGGGAGCATCCCCACCTGGGACTCGGGGATGTCGAACTCGCCCCACGCCGGCCCCGCCGCCCAGTTGCGCGCGCCTCGTTCGACCCAGTCAGCCGCCATGGCGTCCCAGTGACGGCGGTTCTCGACGACGTGCTCGGGCAGCTCTGGAGAGGGCGTGTCCACCGCCCGGGAGGTTATGACACGACCTCCGCGGGCTCGCCCGCGAGTGCTCCCACCAGGGTGCGCATCTCGTCGGGGACGCCGGTGCGCCGCCACCAGTCGATGGCGGGCACATCGTGGTGCATGGCCGCCGCAAGCTCGAGCTCTCCGCCACGGGCTCGGATGGCCAGTTCCAACAGGTTCTGGTCCATGACTCCAGCATTCACCCTGAGCGGCCGAACACGAAGCGAGTTACGCGCATTCCGGCACCGTTTCGCGCGCCGTTCACAAACGTCCCGTCACATGTTCATGGCAAGAGTGACGGGTCGAACTTCCACGGTTCGACCGGCAGGCGCCTGGGATCGAAGGTTGTCACCAGCTCGGTGACCGACCGCACCTGCGATCCCGGGCGTGCCAAGCCGAGGGATGCGGCAATGGCGCCGAGGACGGCAGGCGCCGGCACTCCCCGCCGGCGCAGGTCCGCCAGGGTCACCGCGCCGTGCCGCTTGGCCAGCCGCTCGCCGTCCGGGCCGAGCACCAGGGGGACGTGCGCGTACGCGGGGACGTCCAGGCCGAGGCGCCGGGCCAGCCACACCTGCCGGGGCGTGGTGTCGAGCAGGTCGTCGCCCCGCACCACCTCGCCCACGCCCTGGTCGTGGTCGTCGACCACGACGGCGAGCTGGTAGGCGGGCGCACCGTCGGCCCGCCGCACCACGAAGTCGTCGACCTCGGCCGCCACCGTCCCGTGGCGCCGGTCCACGGCCTCGACCCGCTCGCCACCGGCCCGCACCCGCCACGCCGGGCGCCGCCCGCCGGCCTCCCGGGCGGCGCGGTCCGCGGGCCCGAGGTCACGGCAGGTGCCCGGATAGGCGCCCTCGGGCAGCGGGCCGTGCGGCGCGGCCACCGCCGCCTGGACCTCACGCCGGGTGCAGTAGCAGGGATAGAGGAGCCCGTCGGCGTCCAGCCGGGCCAGCGCGGCCTCGTAGCGGTCGAAGCGCCGGGACTGGCGCACGACCGGCCTGTCGCTCTCGATCCCGAGCGCGGCGAGGTCGTCCAGGTGGGCCTGCACGTGGGCCTCCCGGGAGGCCACCCGGTCCAGATCCTCGATCCGGATCAGGAACCGCGCCCCACCGGCCCGCGCGAACAGCCAGGCCAGCACGGCGGTGCGCAGGTTGCCGACGTGCAGCGGGCCCGTCGGGCTGGGGGCGAAGCGGCCGGTGGGCACGCGACGGCGTCAGCGTCAGCCGGCGGACAGGGACCACACCGGCACCGGCGTGGCGAGCCCCTTGATCATCCGCCGGCCGGCTCCCTCGAAGCTGAGGGCCTCGTCCTTGACCGCCTCGACCACGCTGGCGTCGACCAGCGCCTCGCCCGGGATGGCGGCGTCGACGAGCCGGGCCGCCAGGTTCACGACCGGGCCGTAGTAGTCGCCGTGGCGGAACAGCACCTCGCCGTACACGAGCCCGCCGCGGGGCTGGGTGCCGTCGTCGGTGAAGGCCTCGATGAGGTCCGCCATGATGTGGCAGGCCGCCACCGGGTCGACCACCGCCACCATGATCTCGTCGCCGATGAACTTGACGAGCCGGCCGCCGCCCCCGGTGATGACCTCGAAGGCCCGGGACTCGAATCGGTCGACCTGCTCGCCCAGCTGCTGCGGGTCGAGGTCGGCCTGCAGGGCCGTCGAGCCCACCAGGTCCACGAACCCCACGGCCAGGCGGGCCATCTCCCGGCGGGACACGCCCTCCTGGAAGACCCGCTGGCGGGCCAGCGCCAGGCGCATGTGGTGCCGGAAGAAGGGGGCGAGGCCGGCGCCCAGGTCGAGGGCCAGCTGGGTGGCCTGCGCGTTCGACCGCGCGCACTCCAGCGGCTCGGCAAGCCGGCGGCGCAGATCGACCTCCTGGCCCTGGACGTAGATCGCCACCGCGGCCTCGGCGATGCGTTCCATCGCTCCGGCGATCACCCGCAACAGGTCGTCGCCCCGCACGATGCCCACGTCCACGGCGGTGACCAGCCGGCTGACGAGCACGGCGTCGCTCTCGGTGAACTGCCTGACGTCCACGTCCGGCACCGCGACGCCGGCCAGGTAGTAGAACGCCAGCACCTTGTCGAGGTCCACGCCGGCACGGGCCGCGACGTCGCGGGCGGACAGGTCCGCGCCCCGCATCATCGTCAGGTCGCTGGCCAGCGCGTCGGTCCTCCCCTCGGCGATGGCCTGAGCGGCGCGCTGGGGATCGGCACCCTGCGCGACCAGCCAGTCCTGCAGCTCTGCCTCTTCCCGGGCCGGTCCGTCCATCGTCGATGAACGCTACGGCCGTGCCGGCGGGTTGCGGCGCGCGCTAGCGGCGCAGGGCCGAGATCAGCTGGCCCTTGGACATGGACGAGCGGCCCCTGATGTTGCGATCGCGGGCCCGGTCCATGAGCTGGTCCTTGGTCATGTCGTCGTAGGACGACGAGCGGCCGCCCTTGCGGGCCGCGCTCCTGCCGGCGTTCGAGATGCGGGCGGCCTTGGGTTTGCTCATCCCCTCGTCCCGCATCGCCTCGTACTGGCGCGGGTGCTTGATGCTCGGTCCGGGGCTCTTCCCTCGGGGCATGGCGTGACCTCCCTGTCGGCTGGTGACGGTCGGCTACCCGCTCGACCAGCCGACCAACCGGCGGTCAGGCCCGGTCGGCGCCGCGGGGGACGGCCGGGTCGGCCGCGTTCCAGACACGGACCGCGGCCCGGCAGGTGGTCTTCGGGCCGTCCTGGCGGCCGAGCTGGAAGTCGACCGCGAACTGGTAGCGCTCGGGATGGCCGACGGTGGGCTCGAAGGCGGCGCCCCGGCCGCTGGTCACGGCCTGGCCCACCTGCGCCAGCTCCCGGTTGGCCTGCATCGGGCCGTGGTGCACGAGCGACGACCACTGTTCCTCGCCGTTCTCCTGCACGTGGATCTGGCTGATCACGTCGAGGCTGATGGCCCCGCCCCGCCACCGGGGCTCGATCCGGTACTTGAACGGGCCCGAGACGGCGAGCTCGAGCGTCCGGGGCTGGACCCCGTCGCAGCGCACGGCCAAGGCGTGGGCCCCGGAGGCGTACTGCACGACGGTCAGCTGGACCTCGTCGGGGCGCGGCGCTCTCGCCTGCTGCTGCGCCGCCACATCGCAAGGACCGAGAAGTGGCACGAGCGCGAGGCCCAGCGCCGGGACGGCGAGCTTCAACATGGGAACGCACCCCTGTCATGTCTGCCCACCGCGTTGACGCTGAGAGCGTCCAAATTCGCGCTCAGCGTGCTCTACCGCGACCGTACCCGCCGGCCGGGAGCAGGAAACGAGCAGGCAGCAGACGGATCCGCACGTTACGTGCGACTCCGCTCACACTGCGGCCGCGGCCGCCACTAGCCTGGAGCGGACGAACCAGCCCGGCCGGGGCTCCCCACCCCCGCGACACGAGGATGGCACGTGCCCGAGCAACCCCCTGGTGACGACGATCCGGCCACGCCCGGGATCGACCCGACCGTCCCCCACAGCGCCCGGGTCTACGACTACCTCCTGGGAGGCGTCACCAACTTCGAGGTCGACCGCCAGGCCGCGGCCGCCGCCGGTGCCGCCGTCGGGGGCATCGACGTCGCCAAGGCGTCGGTGCGCAGCAACCGGATGTTCCTGGCCCAGGTCGTGCGCTACCTCGTGGGACCGGCCGGCATGCGCCAGTTCCTCGACATCGGCACCGGCATCCCCAACGGCGACAACGTCCACACCGTCGCGCGGGCGGGGGCGCCCGACACGCGCGTCGTCTACGTCGACAACGACCCGATCGTGCTCGCCTACGCGCACGAGCTGCTGACGGTGGCGCCCGACGCGACCGCCTACATCCACGGCGACCTGCTCCAGCCCGAGGACATCCTGGACCGGTCCGCCGAGCTCCTGGACCTGGACCGGCCCGTGGCCGTCGTGCTCAACGCGGTCCTCCATCACGTCCCGGGCCGCGCCGATCCCCACGGCGTGGTCGCGCGGCTGATGGACGGCGTGGCGCCGGGCAGCTACCTGGCGATGTCGCACCTGACCGACGACCTGCAGAGCGACGCGATGCGGGCGCTGTCCGAGTCGGTGCCGACCGCGGCCCGCTACCGGTTCTCGGCCCGCTCCCGGGACGAGTTCAGCCGGTTCTTCGACGGCCTCGACCTGGTGGACCCGGGCGTGGTGCCGATCGACCGGTGGCGACCCGACGAGTGGCCGCTGGCGCCCGAGGGCCGCTTCCACTTCGGCGCGGTGGCCCGCAAGCCCTGACCGCCCGGCCGCGGCCGGTCACACGTCGGGCCGCGGCCCGACCTCCGGGGCCGGGGCCGCGGCCGCGGCGACGCGGCGCTCGGTGGCAACCCCGAAGTAGTCGCCGCCTTTCTTCTCCGGGTCGTCCGTGCCCCAGTCCCGGGTGCGGGGCACGGGCTGGAGCTTGGGGATGTGCTTGGAGCAGTGGATGTAGGCCTCCTCGACCGTGACCACGATCCAGCGCTCGGGCCGGCGGCCCGGGACGATGTCGATCTGACCGGCGGGGTACCGGCCCGAGAACTCGCCGGGGGCCATCAGCTCCGCGGTCCCGTTGACGTGCAGGCCGACCAGGTCGCGCACGAAGTCGACGTACAGGATCCCCACGTGCCCGTTCTCGGCGATGTTGCCGGAGGAGGCCATCACCCCGTTGCCCCGGTACTCGGGCCAGGCGATGGTGCGTTCGTCCAGCACGATCGTGAAGCCGGGCGGGCCGGCCCGGAACGAGGCGTCGCACTCGCCGTGGGCGTCGGACGTGGCGATGAAGGCCATCTCCATCCGTCCGATGAACTCCCGCATGGACGCGTTGATGCGGTCGTTCATCTGCTGGTTGTAGAACCGGTTGGCCCGGTCCTGCGTGCCGCACTCCTGCTGGAGGGCGTGCTCCCCCTCGGACCCCGGCTTCTCCAGGGTCGTGGCCGCCCCATCGGGCATCAGGCCGCCCGGTAAGTGACTGGGGTCATCGGACGTCCGGTGCACCGCGCGCCTCCTGAACCGAGCGATCCCCCACCCCCCAGCTGCACTCATCCGAGTCCAAGGGGCACGCGCGGTAGCGGCGACGTTGGCGACCGAGCCCAAACAATACGATAAGTGGAGTCAGCCACACCGTATGTGCGGTCGACCCGCCGGTCAAGTGAACCGAACGTGTCCGACGGTCACCTACGATCCGTCGGATGACCGGCTCATCACCCACGGTACCGAGCCTCGAGCAGCTCACCGATCTGAAGACGCCGTGGTGCGTGAGGGTGGCGGTCACGCTCAGAGTGCCCGAGGTCGTGCAGCACCACCCCCGAGCGGTCGCCGACATCGCGGACGCCGTGGGCTGCGACCCCGAAGCGCTGCACCGGGTGCTGCGGCACCTCGCCGGCAAGGGCCTCTTCGCGGAGCCCGAGCACGGCGTGTTCGGGCTCGCCGGCGCGGGGCGTGACCTGCTGGAGCCGCCGGTCCGGTCGTCGCTCGACCTCGCCGGCATCGGCGGCCGCTTCGCCCAGGTCTGGTCGACGCTGCCCAGCTACGTGCGCACCGGCCGGCCCGCCTATCACGAGGTCTTCGGCCACGCGTTCTGGGACGACCTCGAGGCGCATCCCGACATCGCGGCCAGCTTCGACGAGTTCATGGACGCCGCCCACGCTCCCCGAGATGGCGATCTGCCCCTGGCTCACGGGTGGGACGGCGTGCGGACCGTCGTCGACGTCGGTGGCGGCACCGGCGCGCTGCTCGAGGCCGTGCTCCGCGCCCATCCGCAGGTGCGGGGCACCCTCGTCGACCTCCCGGCGACCGCGGCCCGCGCCAGCGAGCGGTTCGCCGGCACCGACCTGGCCGGCCGCGTCGAGGTCGTCGGACAAGCGTTCTTCGACCCGCTGCCCGCGGGGGCCGACCTCTACCTGCTGAGCGGCGTCCTCAACGACTGGCAGGACCCCGAGGCCGCCGCCATCCTCGCCCGGTGTGCGGAGGCCGCCCGCCCCGATGGCACGGTCGTCGTGCTCGGGCGCTACCCGGAAGGCGACGCCCCGCGGGCCCTGGTGCCCGAGATGCTGCTCGCCGGGGGCAAGGACCGCAGCCTGGCCGAGCTGACCGCGGTCGCCGAGCGTGCCGGCCTGGTCGTCACGGACGCCGGCGCCACCCTGGTCGAGCTGCGCCCCGCCTGAACGGACGAGGCCCGGAGCCGCCACTCGGGCTCGCTCCGGGCCTCTGAGCTGCGGAGAGGGTGGGATTTGAACCCACGGAGGACTTGCGCCCTCACTTCCTTAGCAGGGAAGCACCATCGGCCGTACTCGGTCACCTCTCCGGGAAGCACGCCATCGTAGGCCCACCGGGGGGCGGATCCGCAACGGTCCGGCGGCCCGGGCGGTCGGTCGGGGCGGTGAGGTCTGGAAGACTCCCGGAGCGATGGGGACGCAGCGCGCCAGCCGGACGGCTGTCTTCGTGTGCCAGGCCCGGGCCGTGGCGCACGGCCGGTTGGGGGTGGGGCGCTTCGACGACCCGACGGCGCTGGCGCTGTTGCGCGACGGCGAGCGCACCCGCGTGGAGCGAGCCCGCTCCGGAGTCGAGCCCAAGGCCTGGTCCCAGCGCCTCGACGTCGAGCTGCTCACGAGGCAGGCGGAGTCGATGACCGCCCGGACGGTGGCCATCGACGACGCGGTGCGGGCGGGCGCCCATCCCCAGGTGGTGATCCTCGGGGCCGGCCTCGACGGGCGCGCCTGGCGGATGCCCGAGCTGTCCGGCGTCGCCGTGTTCGAGGTCGACCATCCCGCGTCGCAGCAGGACAAGCGCGAGCGGGCCACCGCCCTGGACCCGGCCGCCGGACCGCCACGGTTCGTGCCCGTCGACCTCACCCGGGCCGCGCTCGGTCCCGCGCTGGCCGGCGCCGGCCACCATGAGTCACTCCCGACGACCTGGGTCCTGGAGGGCGTCATCCCCTACCTCACCGAAAGCGACGTGGCCGCCACCGTGGCGGCCGTCGCCGCCCGGTCGGCACCGGGCAGCCGCCTCGTGGTGAGCTACGCGACCGGCTCGCCGCGAGCGGCGCTCGGCCGCCTGCTGGCCCGGGGCTTCCTGCGTGTCACCGGCCGGGAGAACCCGATGGCCCACGAGCCGCGCCGCTCGTCGTGGAGCCCGGAGTCGCTGCGGGCGGTGCTCGCCTCGGCCGGGCTGCAGGTCCTCTCGGATGCCGGCCTGGTGGCGCTGGCGGACGAGCTGGCGGTGCCGACCCGCCAGCTGGGCGCCAGTCGCGTCGCCGTCGCGGTCATGCCCGCCACCTGACGACGAGGCGGCGCGACCCGTCACCGCCTGCAGGCGACGAAGACGTTCTCCATGCCCGGCCGATCGGGCGCCTCCCGCACGTCCTCCACGCCGAAGCCGGCGGCGGTGAGGGACTCGCCGATCTCGTCGCGGGTGCGGAACCGCAGCGTGGACTGCGAGCACAGCTCGGCGCCGTCGGCGTGGAAGACGGTCGTCGAGCGGAACGTCACGAACGGGAGGCTCACGTCGGTGACCTCGTCCCACGTCTCGACGAGGCCGGCACCGTCGACCTCCTCGCGCAGGTAGGAGCGATCCCTGGTCCACTCCTGCCAGGCCTGCCGTTCGGGACGGCGGCTCTCGAAGGCCAGCCATCCGCCGGGCCGGAGCGAGCGGTGGGCCGCGGCCAGCGTGGCGGCCCAGTCCCGGTCGTCGAGGAAGACCTGGGCGACGTTGGCGGTCATGGTGACGAGGTCGACCTGCAGCGGCGGGAGGTCCGCTGCCTCGCCGTGGAGCCACCGCACCCGCTCTGCGCCAGGCTTGGCCCGAGCGACGGCCAGCATGGCGGCGGCGGGATCGATCGCGGTGACCTCGAGCCCCCGGCGGGCCAGCAGGCAGGCGAAGGTTCCGGTGCCACACCCGATGTCGAGCACGGACCCCGCGCCGAGCTCGCCGGCGAGGGCGTCGTAGACGTCCAGGTCGCTGCGATCGGGATCGAGGGGGTCGTAGAGAGCCGCCAGCCGCGGCTCGTCGAACACCAGATCAGGCATCACCCCCAGGATGTCAGCGGGATCACGGACGGACAGGCGAGTACCCGCTCGGCCGTCCGGATCACTCCACCGCGAGCATGACGTCGCTCGCCTTCACGACGACGACGACATCGCTGCCGGGGGCCAGCCCGAGCTCGTCGGCCGCTTCCTTGGTGATGGACGACGTCATGACGTCGCCACCGGCCAGGCGGACCTTGACCGTGGTCGTGACCGCCCCGGGCGACACCTCGACCACCGACCCTGCGAGCTGGTTGCGTGCGCTGATCCTCATAGGTCCAATCCTCCCGCTGCTCGAACCTTCCTAAACGCTAGTCGCACTGCGACTATTGGGGGACCTGTGGTGGAGCCGAGGAGGGAGTCCGACATGCTGAGCGCCGAGGACGCTCGTGATGTCTGCCGAGTTGCCCGCGACGATCCGGCCGCGGTGTGGTGCCGGGTCGTCGAAGCCCGAGGGCTGGGGGGAATCGCCCCCGGCGAGAGCGCGGTCGTCGCCCGGGGACAGGTCATCGGGACCGTCCTGCGCGGGGTCCTCGACGCCGACCTGGTGCGGTTGGTCGACAGGCCCACCGGCACCGCCGGCACCTACTCGATCGGGCTGACCGTCACGGATGCGACCGCCGCCGCAGCCGGCCTGATCCACGGAGGCCGGCTGGAGCTGTTCGTCCAGAAGGTCGCACCGGTGCCCCCGCTGCTGTGGGATGCGATCGCCGCGGGGCGCCCGGTCACGGTGGTCA
The DNA here is from genome assembly GCA_036558145.1 of Acidimicrobiales bacterium. Lineage (GTDB taxonomy): Bacteria > Actinomycetota > Acidimicrobiia > Acidimicrobiales > VFJN01 > ZC4RG19. The sequence goes on along the minus strand of DATBGF010000469.1, from coordinate 2,207 downwards.
CGGTGCTCAGCGGCTCGTCGGCGGGGGTCACCGCGGTGATCGACGACACGGCGGTCGTGGGTGACGAACGGCTCGGCGAGCTGGGCGCAGGCGCCGTGATCGAGCACCACGCCGGCCTGGTCGGGGCCATGGCGAGGCGCCGGACCGTCGAGGTCAACGGGGAGCGGCTCCTCATCGAGGTTCTGCTCCCGGTCGTCACGCTGGGCATCGTGGGCACCGGCGAGCTGGCCGACGCCCTGTGTGCGCAGGCCGAGCTGCTGGGATGGGGCGCCTTCGTGGTCGGCGACGGGGACCCCGACCTCGCCCTCGATGCGGTCGGCCGGCTGGGCCCGACCGACGCGCTCGTGGTCCTCAGCCACCAGCCGGCCGTCGACACGCCGGCGCTGGCCGGGGCCCTGGCCGGCGGGATCGGCTTCGTCGGCGCGCTCGGGTCACGCCGGACCCAGGCGGCCCGGGCCCAGCGGCTCGCAGCGGCCGGCATGTCCCAGGAGCTGATCGCCGACATCCACGGTCCCCTGGGCCTCGACCTGGGCGCGGCCAGCCCCGCCGAGACCGCGATGGCCATCACCGCCGAGATCCTCCTGGCCCGGTCCGGGCGCAGCGGGCTCGCCCTGCGCACCACCACGGGGCGGATCACCACGTGACGGGTTGATCCGCCCGTGGTCGGCTGAGATCGTCGGGTGCGGCCCGACCCGACGCCGAAGGAGAACGGATGGACCTGACGATGACCGAGGCGGAGCGCCAGGCGTTCCTGGCCGACCGCCACGTGGGCGTGATCTCGGTCGAGCGGCCCGACGGCCCGCCCCTGAGCGTGCCGGTCTGGTACGTGTACGAGCCCGGCGGCGAGCTGTGGGTGCTGACCGAGGCGACCTCCCGCAAGGGCCGCCTGCTGGAGCAGGCGCGCCGGTTCAGCCTGTGCGCCCAGCGCGAGGACCCCACGGCCTACGCCTACGTGACCGTGGAGGGCCCGGTGACGACGGCCGACCCCGCCGACCTCGAGACCCACCGCCGGCCCATCGCCCACCGCTACCTCGGCCCCGAGCTGGGCGACCTCTACATCGAGCGCGTCGACGTGGCGACGACGCGCTACGCCATGCGTCCCGAGCGGTGGTGGTCGGCCGACTACACGAAGATGACCCCGTAGGGGTCGGATCCGTGCATGATGCGTTCGTGCTGGGGCGCCGCAGACCGAGGACGGAGTTCTGGAGCGGAACCACGGTCGTGGGCGGCCCGGTCGCGCCCGGCCCGTTCGAGTTTCGTCGCAATGAGGTCTCCCCCGGCCGCCTGGCGCCGAAGGCCGTCTACGCCTTCGACGGCGTCGTCGCGGATGGTGCGCAGTTCGATCTCACCGACGTCGTCCTGACGATCCAACGCTCGGCGTTCTCTGCCTGCCGGTTCGTGCAGAAGCGGAGGCGTGCAAGCGACGGGACCGGGGGCTCGGGATCCCTCGCACGCCATGCCTCGGTGTACCGCGAGTGCGTGTTCGAGGGCGTTCGATTCAGAGTGCGCGGCGGGTTCTCGGTCGGCGCCGCCCGCTTCGAGCGGTGCACGTTCATCCGATGTGACTTCGGCGAACACTTCTCGTTCTGTGCCGACCACATCGACTGCACCTTCGTGGGACCGGTGAAGCGGGCCGTGTTCTACGGACAGGCCCCCGAGGGCCACCACTGCGACGGGAAGCGCAACGTGTTCGAGGGCAACGACTTCACCGAGGCCGTCCTGCACGATGTCGGGTTCCGTGGTGGCATCGACGCGACGCTGCAACGCTGGCGCGAAGGGTTTGACCCGACGCCATTCATGAACGCGTGAGCGAGGGACCTTGAACTCCGACGACACAACTGCCGACCTCCGGATTGCCGACGCCTGGGGCGATGCCTTGAACGACCACCTCGACGGCCGTGCGGTCGACGAGTTGCTGCTGGAAGTCGACGACGGCACCGTGGTCCCGGCCATGGACCCCGAGTGGTTCTTCCGCACCGAGCCCGACTGGGAGCCCGAAGAGCGACGGCTGATCGAGATGGTCACCCACGGTCCGGTCCTCGACCTGGGCGCCGGGGCCGGTCGCGTCGCGTTGCATCTGCAGGAGCGCGGCCTACGGGTCACCGCAGTCGAGTCGTCAGCGGGAGCGGCACGGGTCTGCCGCCGGCGGGGCGTGCGCGACGTTCGGGTCCAGGACCTCAACAGTCCCCCGGCGGACCAGGCCTGGC